>JAIRZN010000168.1 GCA_031267205.1 Tannerellaceae bacterium
GAAAGATAGATGCCCGTAAGAGGCGTCAGGCTTATGCTCAGCTTCACATGGTTCGGATTCCAGGCGCGGGAGAAGTCGAAGCTGCCGTTTATATACCCCTCGACATCTTCGCCCGAAGCCCCGCCGTCGAGCAGCAGGTAACAGATGAAGTTGCTGGAGTCCCACTCGCCAAGGAAGGTGCGGTCGATTGCGGTGTAGACGGCGTTGTCCAACTGCGTATTATCCGGGAAGTCGCGGTAGACGCCGCCGACGGTAAACGTACCCGGCTCGCCCTTTGTCCATACATATTCGTTGGTGACGATAGCCCGTCCGAGCGCCGGGGCGCCTCCGAACATACGTTGCGCCATGCTCTGCGGTATGATGAGCTTATCCGGGTCGTTGAGGCAATCCGCATCCCCTTCGGTGAAGGAGAAGCCGAAGATGCGCGTGATCGCGGGGTAGCAGGTGACGAACGGTTCGCGGAAACCCTGCTTCCGTTCGTCCTCCCCGACGGTAACATATACGTTGCCTACGAACGGATTAAGCAGCGCGCCCCTTTCAATGCGGGGCGACGAGGCCACGATAGCGTCCACGAGCGCGCGCGCATGTATAGACATACGCGCATCCCCCCTCATAAGGTCGGCGCGGAAGATACGCCCGCTCTCAGGATGCATGCGGTCGAAGCCGCGCTCATAATCGACCTGCATCATAATAATCATAAAGGCGGCAAAGCCCACCGACAGCCCCAGAACGTTAAGGGCCGTCGCCATCTTAAAGCGTCTCAAGACGCTAAGGAAATTCCGAAGGATAGTATTCATATTATATAGTTCTAAATTATCAGTTTTAAATTCCAAATTCAATTATTTCCCCTTCGGGAAAATTTTTCGCGGCCGGAACAACCAATATTGTTTTCGCAAAACGAAACTGCGAGGTAAGCACAGTCACTGTTTTTGTCTCAAAACGTTTTTTTGGAGGATAAACACCGTGTATGTTTTCCCCAACGGACTCTTTTTTAGGAAGCACATACAGTGAGTTTCCCCCAACGAACTCTTTTCAAGGAAGCACATACGATGAGTTTGTCTGAAAATGAAACGGCAGGGGAAAAACATACGCTGTTTTCGCCTCAAAATAAAATCGTGTTGCGAAAAACGACAGTGTTTTTGCTCCAAAAAGGTATTTTGGGGTAAACTCACTGTATGTGCTTCCTTGAAAAAAGTATTTTGGGGTAAGCACACTGTATGTGCTGCCTTGAAAAAAGTTTTTTGGGGGAAACACACCGTATGTGCTGCCTTGAAAAAAGTTTTTTGGGGGAAACACACCGTATGTGCCGCCTTGAAAAAAGTTTTTTGGGATATGCATACCGGCTGTTGATATTTATGATTATCAATTTTAAATTACCAATTCATATGCTCTCACTCCGACTTGATCGCTTCGGCGGGGTTTGCATTAGCGGCATTGAGCGACTGGAAGGTGACGACGGCAACCGTCAGTATGCCGACTATTGCGAAGGCTGCTGCGTAGACCCACCAGTAGAGGGGCGTCCTGTACGCGAAGTTTTCGAGCCATGCGCTTGCGGCGTACCATGCCAAAGGGGCGGCTATCGCGAAGCATATGCAGAGTATGCGTATGTAAGTCTTGTTGAACATGACGAGTATCTCGCCTGTCGTGGAGCCGAAGACCTTGCGCAGGCTTATCTCTTTCCTGCGGTATTCGCTCTCGAAGACTACCAGGCCGAAGACGCCTACTATGGAGATCAGGATGGCTACTAAGCTGAATAGCGATATGAGCGTCGCCATGCCCTGCTCCTTTTGGTAGGTGATGTTCAGCACCTCGTCAAAGAAGCGGACGTTAAACAGGTACTCGCCGTCGAACTCTTCCGCTACCGTCCTGACGTTGGCGATGGCGGCGCGCATGTCGGTTCCGGCCCTAACTTTTATGTAGGCGTACTGCGCTCCCGATGTGCGTTGCGAACCGGCGTAGAAGGCCATGGGCAGCATGTCGGAACGTAAGGACGCGAAGTTGATGTCGGGCATGAAGCCTACGACTTCGGCCCCGTTGAGGCTTTCGTTCAAAGTCAGTCCGAACTCGCGCCTCGCCGTCTCGTTAAACACGTATGCTCCTTCGGTTATCAGGGCGTCCGAAGGCATGAAGCTACGTCCCTCGGTTATTTCGATGCCCATAATGTCGAGGAAGGATGGTTCGACAGGTATGCATTTGAAGTTAATCTCTTCGTCGTGACGATACATACCCCATCCCCAACCCGTAACGTCGCTATCTCCGCCGGAGAGCAGGAACTCGGCATATGTCACGGCCTCGACGCCGGGTATGCGCTTGAGGTTGTCCGCAAAGGCGTCGCGGCTTTCGCGTACCGTGCTGCCGATGTTGGTCACTATCATAGTATCCTTGTCGTAGCCCAGCGGCACACGGTGCATGAAACGGTTCTGGAGGAACATGAACGAGGCGCCTATTATGAGCGCGAACGATGCGATGAACTGTATGCTTATCAGCGCGTTCCTCAGACGACGGCCCGCGGGCGAGAGGCCGAAGCTGCCCTTGAGCGCCACTGCCGGAGGGAAGGAGGTGACGTAGCGCGCGGGATACAAACCGGCTGCGATTCCGGTCGCGACAGCGACGATGCCGGTCAGCAGAGCCGGACGGGGGGCTATCGCAATGCCTCCGTCGACCAGGCCCGTCAGCGGCGTGTCCGAAGCAACGGATACTATCGCCAGGGCGATGACGTAGGAGAGCAGCGCAACGGCTAAGGCTTCGCCGACGAGGGCCGCACGTATCGCGCCGACCTCTGCGCCGAGTATCTTTTGAGTATTTATGCTGCGGATACGCTTTGGCGTCAGCGCCATGCTGAAATTTGTGTAGTTTATACCGGCTATGCCTACTATAAGGAGGGCGATGCCGAGGAGGATGCCGAGCGTGCGGCGGCTGGACTTGGCCGTTAAGTCGTACTTCACGCCTTCGACATAGTGTAGCTCGCTTAGCGGGGTGAAGCGGAAGACAAGGTCGGAGGCCTCCCAACTGAATCCTTCGGCGATGGTCGTGATGTCGAAGCTCCTCTTGAAGTTCTCGAACAGGCCTTCTATATTAGCAGCCTCGTCGAGGCGGACGTAGAGGTTATAGTTCCAGTTATACCATATGCCGATCTCGTAGTCCTTGGGGAGCGGCCGGTATATGCGGTTGTCGACGGACGAGTTGGACGGGAAGTCCCGATACACCCCGCCTACGATGCAAGTCGGCTGGCCGCTCACGTTGAGGGCTTTCCCCATGGCGTCGCCGCCGAATATCTTCACGGCCATACTCTGGGGTATCAATACCTTGTCGGGCTCGTCCAATGCGTTGGCGCTGCCCGACAGCATATCGAAGGAGAAGACTCCCGTATAGCCGGGCGTCACGATGTACTGCTTCTCGTCGTAAAAGCTACGTTGCCCGTCCGCCTCGACCGAGAAGAAGATGCTGCTGCGGCTGGCCGTCCTCAACAGGCCGCCTTCGACTATATGCGGCGACGATTGCAGGAAGGCCTCGGCAAGCGGGCGGTTGATGATCGCCGTCCACTCGCTGCCGGTAAGGTTGTAGACCTCCATACGGAAGATGCGGTCTCCCCCAGGGAAAGATCCGTTGAAACTACGGTCATAATCAAGCTGTATAATGATGATCATGAAGGCGGCAAAGCCGGTGGAGAGGCCCAGAACGTTGAGGGCCGTCGCCACCCTGAAGCGTCTCAGTACGCTAAGGAAATTCCGGAGGATAGTATTCATACGTTGTATATATATTAATGTGTATTTCTAAGTTCAAAACCCGATACCCTCACTCCGACTTTATCGCTTCGGCAGGGTTTGCATTAGCGGCGTTGCGCGACTGGAAGGTGACGACGGCCGCCGTCAGCGCGCTTACCGTTGCGAAGGCTGCTGCGTAGACCCACCAGTGCATAGGCGTCCTGTACGCGAAGTTTTCCAGCCAAAGGTCTACTACATACCATGCCACCGGCGCGGCTATGACGAAGCATATGCAGAGGATGCGCATGTAAGTCTTGTTGAACATGACGAGTATCTCGCCTGTCGTGGAGCCGAAGACCTTGCGCAGGCTTATTTCCTTCCTGCGGTACTCGCTCTCGAAGACTACAAGGCCGAATACGCCTACTATCGAGATCAAAATGGCTACGAGGCTGAAGAGCGATATGAGTGTCGCCAGCCCCTGCTCCTTTTTGTAGGTGTTGTCGAGGACTTCGTCGAATAAACGGACGTTGAAGGGGTACTCATCGTCGAATGTATGCAGCGAATTACGCACGTGGGCAATAGCTTCGCGCATATTGCTGCCCGCCTTTACTTTTATATAGGCGTGGTTCGGCGTCATACCCCAGTTATCGGTTCCCCAGACATAGAACGCCATCGGGGCAACCTCCACGCGCAGTGAGGCGAACTTAATATCCGGCATAAAGCCTGCTATCACGGCGCTGTCGATGTTATCGCCCTGCTGGAGTTCAAACATCGAGCGGGCTTTCTCGTTGAACACATACGCGCCATACCTCGTATTGGCGTCTTCGGGGCGGAAGTTACGGCCTTCGCTTACCGCCACGCCCATTACGTCGAGGAAATTCGGCTCGACAGGTAAGCAATAGTAGCTTATATTCTTGTCATGATAGTCTCTTCCCCAGCTCATGTAATCGTCGGCTGAGGATAAGAGGAACGTTGAGTAGGTCACGCCTGCTACGCCTGCGAACTTAGAGACTTCGTCCGCGAAAGCGTCGCGGCTCTTCCTGATTGCCGAGCTCATATTGGTCACGATTACGTAGTCCTTGTCATATCCTAAGGAAGTATTATGCAGGAAGCGGCTTTGGAGGTACATAAACGAGGAGCCGATGATGAGCGAGAACGAGGCGATGAACTGCACGCCTATAAGCATGTTACGCAGCCGGCGGCCGGAGGGTGACAAGCCGAAGCTTCCCTTCAGGACAAGCGCCGGCTGGAAGGATGTCATATAGAACGCCGGGTAAAGGCCCGCCGTTACGCCCGTCACAACGGCGAGGCCGACCGTAACCGCTACAAGTCCGGGGTGCATCCACAGCGATATATCGGCGTCGACAAGCCCGCGAAGGGGCGTCATGCCTGCGGCATATACTAATACAAGGCTGGCGAGGCAGGATACTAAGGCGATTATGGCCGCCTCCATGACCAGCGCCATGCGTATGGCGCCCGTGTCGCCGCCGAGCACCTTCTGCGTATTGATGCTGCGTATGCGCTTGGGCGCCATGGCTGCGCTGAAGTTCATGTAGTTGATGCCGGCTATGAAGATTATCGCCAGGGCGATGCCGAACAGTATGTACTGCGTCTGACGGCTCGACTTCGGGATAAGGTCATAGCCTACGCCTGTTACATAATGTGTCTCGCGGAGGGGAGTAAAGCGCAGGTCGCGCTCGCTGAACAAGTCGCGCGCCCATTCGTCGAGCGTTGATGTGTCGAAAGTGTTCTTGAAGTTCTCCGACAGCCCTTCGACATTCTCCGCCGCGTTGACGCGGATGTAGACCGTATAGTTCCAATTGCCCCAGTTAGTCAGGTTTTGGTCGTGCGGTATGGGGCGGTATATCAGATTGCCTGTCGTAGAGTTGCGCGGGAAATCGCGATAGACGCCGCCGACGGTGTACGGCTTGTCCTCCGTCACCAATTGCCGCCCCGTAGCCGGCTGGTTGCCGAACAGCTTATGCGCCAGGCTTAGCGGTATAAGCGTATGGTCGGGTACATCGAGCGCACGCCCGTCGCCCTCGACCATGTCGAAGGTAAACACATCGGCGAAGCCTGCGGACACTTCCCACGAGTCTTCGCGGAAGAAATTCTTCACCCCGTCGTTTTCGACGGAGAAATACATGGTGTTAGGCATGTTCATAAACGTTCCGCCTTCGATATGCGGCGACGATTGCATGAAGGCCTCGGCGAGCGGGCGGCTGAGTATCGCCTGCCATGCGTTCGTATTGACGGAGCCGTGCTCGACACGGAAGATGCGGTCGCCCGCCGGATGCGATCCGTCGAAGCTGCGGTCGTAGTCGACCTGCATCATGATAATCATAAAGGCGGCAAACGCCACCGACAGGCCCAGCACGTTAAGCGCGGTCGCCATCTTAAAGCGCCGTATGACGCTAAGGAAATTTCGGAAGATAGTGTTCATATTGTATAGTTCTAAATTATCAATTTTAAATTCAAAATTCAATCATTCCCCCTTCGGGAAAATTTTTTACGGCCGGAACAACCGGTATTGTTTTCGCAAAACGAAACTGCGAGATAAGCATAGTCATTGTTTTTGTCCCAAAACGTTTTTTTGGAGGATAAACACCGTGTACACTTTTCCCAACGGAAACTTTTTTCGGAAATGTAACGATTACATTTTCCCCAACAGACTCCCTCCAAGTAAGCATACTCATTACATTTGTCTGAAAACGAAACAGCGGTGGAAAAACATCCGCTATTTTTGTCTGAAAACGAAACCGTGTTGCGAAAATAGTCAGTGTTTTTGCCCGAAAACGGTATTTTAGGGTCAATGTAACCGTTACATTTCCTTGAAAACGGTATTTTGGGGTTAATGTAACCGTTACATTGCCATGAAAAAGTTCTTTTGGGGTAAATGTAATGGTTACATTGCCCCGGAAAAGTTCTTTTGGGGGAAATGTAATGGTTACATTGCCTCGAAAACGGCATTTCGGGGGAAATGTAAGGGTTACATTGCATTGCCGGCATCATTCTGCTTTGATATTATCGGCAGGGTTAGCATTAGCGGCTGTCCGGCACTGGAAAGTAACGGTTGCGACGGTCAGCAGCGAGACTATCAGGAAGGCCGCAGGGTATACCCACCAGTAAAGCGGCGTCCGGTAGGCGAAGTTCTCTAACCACAGGCTCACGGCGTAGTAAGCTAAGGGCGCGCCACAGGCGAAGCATAGGCAAAGGATGCGCAGGTAGGTCTTGTTGAACATCAGCACAATCTCGCCCGTCGTCGAGCCGAAGACCTTGCGCACGCTTATCTCCCTCCGCCTATACTCGCTCTCGAAAACTACGAGGCCAAACACGCCCACAATAGAAATCAGGATGGCGATAAAGCTGAACAGCGAGATCAAAACAGACATCTTTTGATCCTTAGCATACGATAGGTTAGCGTAATCGGAGAGGAAATGGACATCAAACGTATAGTCGGCATCGAAGCCGGCGAGCGTCCGGCGCACATGCTCAAGCGCAGCCCCCATGTCGGAGCCGCCTTTCACCCTTGCGTATAGGTATTTCATGTACTGCATCCAATATTTGCTACCGCTGACGTATAAGGCCATAGGCTCCACTTCGGTATGCAGGGAGGCAAACTTTATATCGGGGATGAAACCGATGATTTCGTCGTTGCCCACCTTTGTATTCAGCTCCAGATTGAAGGCTGCGCGGGCTTTTTCGTTGAATATTAAGGTCGCCCCACCCGCTGCGGCATCCTCAGTGCGGAAATCGCGGCCCTCGACGACCTCGACGCCCAAGGCCCTGAGTATACCCTCGTCCGCCTGCAGGCATTTGAAGTTAACCGACTCGCCATTATACATCCGCCCCCACGCTCCAAAAGCATCGCCGGAGATGAGCGCGGTCGAATAGGCAGCCTCTTCGATGCCGGGGTTGGTTTTGAGCTTGTCGACGACGGCCTGCCGGCTGTCCATAATCTTGCTGTTGATGCCCGCCACGATCAGTTGGTCCTTGCCGAAGCCAAGGTCGGCGTGCGTAAGGAAACGGTTTTGCAGGTACATGAACGAGGCTCCCGTGACGAGGGCGAAGGAGGCTATGAATTGCACGCTTATCAAGGCGTTCCTGATCTTGCGGCCCCGCGGCGACAGTCCGAAGCTTCCCTTCAGAACTATTGCGGGCGGGAACGACGTCATATACAGGGCCGGATAGATGCCCGCGAGCAAGCCTGTCGCCAATGCCACAACGCCGGTGATTACCGCGAGCGGGATATGCTCATTGATACCCATCCCGACGTCGACGAGGGAGGAGATTGGCGTATACTTCAGGGCCTCGACGGCGAGGAGGGCTACGGCAAAGGCGATGAGGGCCGTCAATGCCGCCTCGATGAGCAACGCTAAGCGCAGACTACCGACGCCCGCGCCGAGAACCTTCTGCGTGTTGATGCTACGTATGCGCATAGGCGTCATTGCGGCGCTGAAGTTCATGTAATTGATGCCTGCAATAAGGATGATTATGATGGCGATAGCGAATAGCACGGCCAGGGAATTGCGGCTTGCCTTAGGCGTAGTGTCGTAGGCTACGCCGGAGGCGAAATGCAGGCCTGAAACAGGGCGCAGGTATATCCCAAGCTCCCCGAAGCCGCTGAAACCGCCGCGGTCGGCGATCGAAAAGTCGAACGTTTGCTTGAAATTATCCTCCAATCCCTCCGCATTCGCAGGCTCGTTGACACGTATATAGGCCGTATAGTTCCAGTCCGACCACAATTCGGCATCGTAGTTATCCTTTATCGGCCTTAAAATAACATTCCGCAGCGAAGAATTGGCCGGCAGGTCGCGATAAACGCCTCCTACGGCATAAGCCCCGTCCCTCGTCTCCAACCGCTGCCCCAAGGCCGGCCCGTCGCCAAAGAACTTCCGCGCCAAACTAAGCGGCAGGAGGACAAGATCGGGAGCATCCATAGCCCGCACATCCCCCTCGGCCATATCAAGACCGAAGACGGAGGCGAAAGCGGGCGATACTTCGAGCGCATCCTCAAGATAGTAAGTCCTGACCCCCTCCGTTTCTACGGAGAATAACACCTCCGCCGGTCGCGACCCGACGTATCCTCCGGCGACAATATGCGGCGACGACCTCATAAAGGCTTCGGCGAAGGGACGCGGCGCAATGGCAACCTTGTCGTAGTCAAACGAAGGGCCGAGTTCGACGCGGAATATGTTCCCGGCCTGCGGATAGCCATTGTCGTAGCCATTGTCGAACTCCACCTGCATCATGATGACCATAAATGCGGCGAAGGCCACCGAGAGGCCGAGTATGTTGAGGATGGCCGCCATCTTAAAGCGTCGCAGGACGCCAAGCAGGTTGCGAAATATTGTATTCATATAGTATAATTCTAAAATTTTCAATTCATAATTCAGTTACATTGGCTTGAGAATTTCATTCCGCCTTGATATTATCGGCAGGGTTAGCATTAGCGGCTGTCCGGCATTGGAAAGTAACGGTGGCGACGGTCAGCAGCGAGACTATCAGGAAGGCCGCAGGGTATACCCACCAGTGAAGCGGCGTCCGGTAGGCGAAGTTATCCAACCACATGCTCACGGCGTAGTAGGCTACGGGCGCGCCACAGGCAAAGCAGAGGCAAAGTATGCGCAGGTAGGTCTTATTGAACATAAGCACAATCTCGCTCGTAGTCGAGCCGAAGACTTTGCGCACGCTTATCTCCCTCCGCCTGTATTCGCTCTCGAAGACAACGAGGCCAAACACGCCTACAATAGAAATCAGGATGGCGATAAAGCTGAATAGCGAGATCAAAACAGACATCTTTTGATCCTTAGCATACGAGAGGTTAGCCTCGTCGGACAGGAAACGGACGTCAAATATATAGTCGGCATCGAAGCCGGCGAGCGTCCGGCGCACATGCTCCAGCGCATCAGCCATGCCGGAGCCGGCCTTCACCCTTGCATAGAGGTATTTCATGCCCGGGCCGCGCGGTTGCTTACCGTAAACGTAGAAGGCCATAGGCTCCACCGTCGTGTGCAGGGAAGCAAACTTTATATCGGGGATGAAACCGATGATTTCGTCGCCGTTCAAGTCGCCGTTCAGATCCAAACCGAAGGCCGCGCGTGCGCTCTCGTTGAAGATGAAGGTTCCCGCCTCCATCGCGGCGTCTCCAGCTCGGAAATCGCGACCCTCGACGACCTCTATGCCTAATGCCCTGAGTATACCTTGATCCGCAGGCAGGCAATTGAAGTTAATCGGCTCGCCCTTATGCTGCCGCCCCCAGGTTGCGAATATATCGTTGGAGATGAGCGAGGCCGAATAGGCGGCCTCTTCGATGCCGGGGTACGTTTTGAGGTTGTCGACGACGGCCTGCCGGCTATCGAGTATCTTGTCGTTTATGCCCGCCACGATTACCTGGTCCCTGCCGTAGCCAAGGTCGGCGTGCATAAGGAAACGGTTCTGCAGATACATGAACGAGGCTCCTATGACGAGGGCGAAGGAGGCTATGAATTGCACGCCTATAAGCGCGTTCCTGATCTTGCGGCCACGTGGCGATAGTCCGAAGCTCCCCTTCAGAGCTATGGCGGGCGGGAACGACGTCATATACATGGCCGGATAGATGCCGGCGAGCAGGCCTGTCGACAAGGCTACAACGCCGGTGGCTATCGCGAGCGGGATATGGGCATTGATACCTATGCCTGCGTCGACGAGGCCGGAGATTGGCGTATCCTTCAAGGCCTCGACGGCGAGGAGGGCGACGGCGTAGGCGATGAGGGCCGTCAATACAGCCTCGACGAGCAGCGCTAAGCGCAGACTCCCGACGCCCGCGCCGAGAACCTTCTGCGTGTTGATGCTACGTATGCGCATAGGCGTCATGGCGGCGCTGAAGTTCATGTAGTTTATGCCTGCAATGAGGATGATTATGATAGCGATGCCGAACAGTACGGCCAGCGAACTGCGGCTTGCCTTAGGCGCAGGGTCGTAGACTACGCCGGAAGCGAAATGCAGGTCGGAAACAGGGCGCAGGTGCGTCCCCATATCCTTGAAGCTGCCGATGCCTCTGTCGTCGGCGGGCGGGAAGTCGAACGTTTGCTTGAAATTATCAATCAATCCTTCCGCATTTGCCGCCTCGTCGACGCGTATATAGGCTGTATAGTTCCAATCCGACCACAATTCGACGTCGTAAGTGAAGCTCAACGGCTTGTAAATAACGTTCCCGATGGTGGAGTTAACCGGAAGGTCGCGATAAACGCCTCCTACGGAGAAAACCTTGTCCCTCGTCTCTATCCGTTGCCCCAGCGCGGGCCTTTCGCCGAAGAGCTTCCGCGCCAAACTAAGCGGCAGGAGGACAAGATCGGGGGCATCCATAGCCCGAATATCCCCCTCAAGCATGTCGAAACCGAATACGGAAGCGAAACCGGGCGAGACTTCGACAGCATCCTCAAGGAAGTAAGTCCGGATCCCCTCCGTTTCTACGGAGAGAAACGCCTCCACCGGTCGCGGCCAGGCGTATCCGCCGGCGACAATATGTGGCGACGACTTGATGAGGGCTTCGATGAAGGGCCGTGGCGCAACGCCAACCCTGTCGTAGCCGAGGACGGGGCCAAGCTCGAGGCGGAAGATGTCCTCCGCCTGCGGGTGGCCCTTGTCGTACCCATTGTCGAACTCCACCTGCATCATGATGACCATGAAAGCGGCGAAGGCCACCGAGAGGCCGAGTATGTTGAGGATGGCCGCCATCCTGAACCTGCGCAAAACGCTTAGGAAGTTCCTGAAAATTGTCTTCATCCTGCTTGCCGGTATTAATTTGTCAGATGTATTCGCTAACGGACGAGATGATGCTGCCGTCGAAGAGGTTGACTATGCGGTGCGCAAAGGAGGCGTCGTGCTTCGAGTGCGTCACCATGATGATTGTCGTGCCCTCCTTGTTGAGTTCGGTAAGCATTTGTATCACTTCGAGGCCGTTCTTGCTGTCGAGGTTCCCTGTCGGCTCATCGGCAAGGATGAGTTGCGGGGTTGAGACTACGGCTCGCGCTATGGCCACCCTCTGCTGCTGTCCTCCGGAGAGCTGTTGCGGGTAGTGCTTGGCGCGGTGGCTAATGTTCATGCGCTTCAGTATGGCGTTGACCTTCTCCTTGCGCTCCTGGGGTTTGACGCGCAGGTATGTTAGCGGCAGCTCTACGTTTTCGAAGACGTTTAGCTCGTCTATGAGGTTGAAACTCTGGAAGACGAAGCCGATGTTTCCCTTGCGCACCTGCGTGCGGTCTTTCTCGCGTAGGTGTCCTACTTCGGTCTCGCCTATGTAATAACTTCCTTCCGTAGGATTGTCGAGCAGCCCGAGTATATTAAGGAGGGTAGACTTGCCGCATCCGGACGGCCCCATTACGGCGACAAATTCGCCGTCGTTCACTTCCATTGAAACCTTGTTCAACGCTATTGTTTCTACTTCTTCAGTGCGGAAGCACTTGCTTAAACCATCAATCTTGATCATTGCATACATTTTTAAAGTTGATAAATATTAGATGCTGTAAAATTATATGCTTATTTACATTCAAATAACGTGCCAGAAGGGAAATTACACTGTTCCCCAGCCTGATAGCGAAAGCGCGGACTTCGCCTACTGTCCAATTATTGGACACCACTGTCCAATTATTTGACACTATCCGTTACGTTATGCTCCCCGACGGCGTTTTGTAAAAATAATGTTATAAGTTAAGGTTACATTTAGTTTTGACTAAAAATACAATCTTATCGCACAACTCCCCCTAAGTCAAAATGGTATTTTTGCCGTTACAATTGATGAAAAAACAGTATATTTTATGGAAAAAGTTGAAGTAAAAGACGCAGGAGGAAAGCTCGGTGTCATGATCGTTGGAGTTGGAGGCGCCGTAGCCTCAACATTTATAGCAGGCACATTGGCTGTTCGTATAGGAAAGGGTCTGGCTGCAGGCTCAATCACTCAGTTAGCTACCATCAGGTTAGGTAAACGGAACGCGAATCGCTTCCCAAAGATAAAGGACGTCGTCCCGTTAGCGGATCTCGGCGATATAGTTTTCGGCGGATGGGATATATTCGAGGAAAACGTCTACGAAGCTGCCCTCCACGCCGAAGTATTGAAGAAGGAAGACCTTGACATCGTGCGCGACGGGCTTGAATCCATCGTGCCCATACCGGGTGTCTTCGACCGAGAGTTTGTGAGGAGGCTCAACGGTACGCACGTCAAGCCCCAGGGTACGCGCCGCGAGTATACCGAACGCCTGCGCGCCGATATACGCCGCTTCAGGAAGGAGAACAAATGCGACCGCGTCGTCGTAATGTGGGCGGCGAGCACGGAAGTGTACATATCGCAGAGCGAAGAACATGCGTCGCTGTCGGCCTTCGAGAGGGCTTTGGACAACGACCTGGCGGCGGTCATATCCCCAAGCATGTGCTACGCCTACGCGGCTATTTCCGAAGGCGCGCCTTTCATCATGGGCGCCCCGAACCTATGCGTGGAGATACCTGCGCTGGTGGAGCTGGCCAAAATGGAGCGCGTGCCTGTGTGCGGCAAGGATTACAAGACCGGACAGACGCTTATTAAGACCGTCATAGCGCCTATGCTTAAGACAAGGATGCTTGGTTTGGACGGATGGTTCTCAACGAACATACTGGGCAATCGCGACGGAGAGGTGCTCGACGACCCCGGCTCCTTCCGCACAAAGGAGGTGAGCAAGCTATCCGTCATAGATACTATCCTTCAGCCCCAGATATACCCGGAACTCTATGGGAACATCTACCACAAGGTAAGGATCAACTATTACCCGCCGCGTAAGGACAACAAGGAGGGCTGGGATAACATAGACATCACGGGATGGCTCGGCTACCCTATGCAGTTGAAGATTGACTTCCTATGCCGAGATTCCATACTCGCCGCTCCGCTATGCCTCGACTTGGTACTCTTCTCCGACTTAGCCCTCAGGTGCGGCTTCTCAGGTATGCAGACGTGGCTATCGTTCTATTTTAAAAGCCCCATTCATGATGAGGATAGCGTACCGGAACATGATTTGTTCATACAACATACCATATTAAAGAACACTTTGCGCCGTATCATAGGCGAACCTACCTTAGATTATTTAGACTGATGGATTTTGCGATATTGGCAGCCGGTCGCGGCGAACGCCTGGCGCAGGACGGGGTAGCATGTCATAAAGCGATGGTCAGGATTGGCGGCGTCCCGCTTATAGAACGTATGCTGGGCATCCTCGTCAATAGCGGCGCGAGTAGGATAAGCGTGATAGTGAACGAGGATATGACGGAGGTGCGCGAATATATCGAAGGCCTCAACCTGAACGCGCCCTTGTTCGTCGTGACTAAGTCGACGCCCGGCCCTGCGCACAGTCTTTTCAACCTGAGGAACTACCTTACGGGGCGCGAATTTTGCGCCCTGACCGTAGACTCGGTCTTCCTCGAAAGCGAATTTAAGGCCTTCGTGCATGACTTCAAGGCGAGCAAGGCGGACGGACTGCTTGGTGTGACGAAATACCTGAATGATGAGAAGCCGCTGTACGTTAACGTAGACTACAACATGACGGTAAACAGCTTCACTGATACGCCGGACGTAGATCGCTGGTATGTATCGGGCGGCATATACCTGCTTAAGCGTATGGCCATCGACATACTCGTGCGCGCCGTGCTCCGCGACGATGTCCGCATGCGCGACTTCCAGCGCCTGATGCTCTCCGAGGGCATGAATCTAAAGGCGTGGCCCTTCGGAAAGATCGTTGACGTAGACCATGCGTCGGATATAGCCGACGCCGAAGGTTTCTTGAGGTCGGTAAATGAATAACGCATCCACATTCTTATTCCTCTATGTTGGTAACATCTAAGAAAACCCCAAGCAGTACCGGAGGGGAGGTCCTCACAGGGTGGGGAAGTCTCAAAAGTTCGCACGGGGAGTTCCTCACATGGTGTGGAAGTCTCAAAAGTTCGCACGGGGAGTTCCTCACATGGTGTGGAAGTCTCAAAAGTTCGTCGGGAAGGTTCCTCACATGGTGTGGAAGTCTCAAAAGTTCGCGCGGGAGGTTCCTCACATGGTGTGGAAGTCTCAAAAGTTCGTCGGGAAGGTTCCTCACATGGTGTGGAAGTCTCAAAAGTTCGTCGGGAAGGTTCCTCACATGGTGTGGAAGTCTCAAAAGTT
>JAIRZN010000184.1 GCA_031267205.1 Tannerellaceae bacterium
TCCATACATTCAATAGTTTCGTTCCAGATCATGCTATACGGTGAGTGTTGATGTTATTTGCCACTATCGGATCATATTTACATCGCAAATATACACGATAAAGCCGTAATATCACACAGATGGATAAAAATGGGCAGGGCAAACGCATTTAAAAATTGAGTAGTTTGTTTCCCCCGAAGCGCACATTGCTTAGCCGGAAGCGCACATTGCTTTCCCCGAAGCGCATATTGCTTAGCCGGAATCCTACATTGCAAGGAGTGACTGTTATTGTTTTGCCGTATTATTGTTCGGAATCGAAGTCGAAATCGAAATCGAAGTCGTCCGTTCCGGTGAACTGTTCGAGTTCGCGGCGGTCTTTTTTGGTAGGGCGTCCGAGTCCCCTGGCGCGGTCTACGAAGCCTGAGATCCGGTTCATTTCCAATATTTCGTACTGTTCGGGCGGGGTTATGTTTTCGAGGTAATCGGGAACGAGTTTGGCGCCTATGCGACGTTCGGTTAGTTGGATTACCTTGAAGGAGAAAGTCATGGGCGGCTTGCGCACTTGTATGACGTCGCCTGTTTTGATCATTCTCGAAGGCTTAACATTGACGCCGGCGATCATCACCCTGTTTTTCTTGCATGCTTCTACGGCGATTGTCCGCGATTTGAATATGCGTGTCGCCCACATCCATTTGTCTATTCTTACTTCGTTCATTTTTCATTTATTATTATACTGGTTCATAGTGATATTTACGCCGGCGAGGCAGAAGCTCCTTATCATTTCGCATGCTGTTTTCAACTTGTCCGGCAGGGCGGCGAGTTCCTCGTCGTCGAACTCTCCCAGCACGTAGTCGATTTGCTGGCCTGTGCGGAAGGCGCTGCCGACGCCGAAGCGCAGGCGTGCGTACATCTGCGTGCCCAGGGTTTCTTCTATATTCCTCAGGCCGTTATGCCCGCCGTGACTGCCTTTGGGTTTTAGTCGCAAGACGCCGAACGGCAGCGCTATATCATCGACGACGACAAGGAGGTTTTCGTCCGGTATCTTTTCCTTCTGAAGCCAGTATCTCACGGCGAGTCCGCTGAGGTTCATGTAAGTAGTAGGTTTGATCAGCAGTATGTCCTTTCCTTTAATCCTAAGCTCGGACAGGTCGCCGTAGCGTGCAGGGCGGAATTTTGCGTCGTTTTCCTCAGCAAATCTGTCCACGGTCCTGAATCCTATATTATGCCTTGTTTTCAGGTATTCGGGGGGGAAGTTTCCTAACCCTGCGATTAAAAATTTCATTTTTCACTTAAATAATAAAGGGAAGAACATTCGCGGAACGCCCTTCCCTTGGTTGTTTATCTGGGATAAATATTTTTACTTGCCTGAAGTTGCCGCTGCTCCACGTGCTGCGCGTGTCAGCTTGACGGCGCATATGACTGCATTTTTGGAATTGACCAATTCTATGTTGTCAAAATGTAGCGAGCCTACCTGTATGGTTTTCCCTAGTCCTAAGTTAGTTATATCTACGTCTAATTTTTCGGGTATATCCTTGTAGAGGGCCTTAACTTTCAGCTTACGCATTTCCAGGCTCAGCTTACCGCCTGCCTTCACTCCTTCCGAGTGTCCGGTGAGGGCTACGGGCACTTCTATAACGATCGGTTTGTCTTCTTGTACTTCGATGAAGTCGATATGCAGTATTTCGTCCGTTACGGGTTGTGTTTGTATTGCTTTCAGCATGGCTTTGACTTCCTTGCTTCCCTTCAGGGTCAGGTCTACGAGGAAGACTTCCGGCGTGTAGATGAGGTTGCGCACGGCGTCTTTGGTAACGACGAAGTTGGTAACGACGATGCATTTATTTTCCCCTGCATCCACGATGTTTTCACCGGCTTTCAGTTCACTGCCGTATGGTAAGGCTACGGGGGCGTTTCCATACAGTATGGCGGGTATGCCGTTTTCTTTACGAATGGCCCTTGCGGCCTTTTTCCCGATGGCGTCAGCCTGCCTCGGAGTTCCTTCTAACTTGAAAAATTTCATTTCCTTTTTAAATTTGTTTGTGTTACTCAAAATTAGTTGCTTCCTAATTTCCCATACACTATGTCCGGGCTTAAAAAAGCGTCGCAAAGTTATATCTTTATATTTAATATGCAAGGCGTTGCCGTATGTTTCGACGGGGTGTCCGAAAAACCTCAGCCTGTGGCGGACAACAATCGCGGTATAATCATACCTTTGCGACAAACGATAAAGAATAAATCAACGGGTATGAATGTAGAGATTATAACTATTGGGGACGAGCTGCTTATAGGGCAGGTTGTGGATACTAATTCGGCATGGATGGGGGAAGAGTTGGAGAAGGAAAACTTCCGCATCGTATGGAAAACGACGGTGGGCGATGACGAAGCGGATATACTGGAGGCCGTCGACCGGGCGATGGGAAGGGCTCGCATCGTGCTTCTAACCGGCGGCCTGGGGCCTACGAAGGATGATATTACGCGCAGCGCCTTGTGCAAATATTTCGGCGCTAAACTGCGCTTCAGCGAAGAGGTTTATGAGAATATACTGCAAATCTTCGGTCGTTCGGGACGCGAGGTCAACAGCCTCACGCGGGATCAGGCTATGACGCCCGACGTGTGCACGGTGATTCCGAATCTTGCCGGGACGGCGCCCTGCATGTGGTTCGAGCGCAACGGCGGGGCGCTTATATCCATGCCCGGCGTTCCTTACGAGATGAAGTGGTTGATGACGAACGAGGTTATTCCGCGACTGAAGCGCGCGTTCCGTCCCGACGTCTTCATACGTCACCGTACGCTGTGGGTGAGCGGGTATAGCGAGTCGGCGCTGGCGATGGCTCTGGAAGAGTTTGAAGGGGAGATGCCTGCGTTCATGAAATTAGCCTATTTGCCGCAGGCGGGATTGGTAAGGCTCCGCCTGTCGGCCTATTCAGGCGGCGAAGAGGAATCGAGCAAGGCGGTCGCCTTCCAGGAAAGCAAGCTTTGCGCCTTACTCGCGGGCCATGTCCTGTCCGAAGATGATAAGTCGCCGGAAGTGATGCTCGGCGAGGTTTTGCTCTCGAAGGGCCTCACGCTTGGCGTCGCCGAGAGTTGCACCGGCGGGCGCATAGCTTCGCTGATAACCTCCGTAGCCGGTTGTTCGCGTTACTTCAAAGGCGGCATAGTGTCGTATGACAACAATGTCAAGCGTAAGCTGTTGTGTGTGTCCGAGCGCGACTTGTCGACGCAGGGAGCCGTCAGCCGCACTGTGGTCGAGCAGATGGCTCTCGGCGCAGTAAGCGTCTTAGGTTGCGACTGCGCAGTTGCGACGTCGGGGATCGCAGGGCCCGACGGCGGTTCTCCCGACAAACCTGTGGGGACGGTATGGATAGCCGCCACTGTGGAAGACAGGATAGTGTCGGAATGTTATCAATTGGGAGTGATGCGCGAATCCAATATTATTCGTGCGTCGAATATGGCTTTGTTGATGCTGCTCGGATTGATTAACGGGGGAGGACTGGGGTTTAATAATCGTCAAGCTCTACTTTCATGCCGGGGATAGGCTGCCGTGTCATGATCTTTTTGCTGTCCTGGTCGAACTCATATATTTCTTTAAGGACGATACTGTCGCCGGCGAAGGCGTAACGTGCGAAGTATTCCCTTTTGCTGTCGGACCTCCTGTCGTATATGGGTATGTAACTGAATGAATCGTCGGTGTCACGGTCGAATATAAGTTCGTCTACAATCGTTCGTTCCTCCAATCCCCCTTTCGACTCTACGAGGAAGACGTATATATGTTGGGCGTCAAACTGTGTTGCAGACGTAGAGAAGGCCTCAAGCAGATAAGACTTGCCGACGATTACCGAGAAGAAGTGGTACATACCGAGGTCTTCGGCCACGGTATATTTTGTCCCGATCATAGAGGAATTTTCCAACGGCGGTTGTTCGGATTTCCTATCTTGTGCGCATAGCGTAGTCGTAGATAGCGGCATCGCGATAAACAGGGACAAACAGAAGACATCAAATGCTTTCATACGGATAAAATTTTGAATTGCAGTTATGGGAATATGTATAAGATGTTATGTCATTATCTGCATTGTAGCGTCGAAGCCGGCGCGCAGGGCTTTCAGGTTCAGGGCCACTACGTCTTCGCCTTTGCGGCGGAATACACGGCGCACGCCTTCTTCAATCTTCCCGTATTCGATGCAAATAAACCGTGCGGCCGCACCGAGTATAACCATGTTGGCCACGCGCGCAGTACCGGCTTCCTTGGCGATTTCTTCCGCGTCGAGCGCTATCATATGCGGAAGCTTATCCAGTTCGGCATTGATATTTTCCATTCCGGGATAGTTGGGTATGTTGAGGTAAGGCTGCGAATTGGTCACCACCCATCCTTCGCGTTTCAGCCATGGCAGGTAGCGCAGGCTTTCCATAGGTTCGAGCGATATAATAAGGTCGGCCTGCCCCAGCGGTATCAAGTCCGAAGCTACCGGCCGGCGCGAAAGGCGCAGGTTGGACTGCACATCGCCTCCACGCTGGCTCATGCCGTGAACTTCGGATTGTTTCATGCAGAGGCCTTCCTCCAGGGCTGCTTCCCCTATGACTGCGGCTATTGAGAGTATACCTTGCCCTCCTACGCCTGAGAGTATAATGTCTGTTTTCATGCTTTGTTTCATTTCTTTGTCGAATGTTTCCTTTTTAGCGTCTGTATACATTCGCGGCGGGGTATCAATACCGATACGCCGCGGTATTCTATCTCCTGGCGTATGACGCGCTTCATGTCTTCGTAGTTCTTTTTCAGGGGGATCATGACGTGGAGATGTTCCGGTTCTACGCCTAATCCGAGGCATATAGCTTCGAGCCGTCCTGTTCCGGCAGAGTCCTGTCCGCCGGTCATAGCGGTTGTCTCGTTGTCGGAGATGATTATGGTGACCGGCGTCTTTTCGTTGACGCAATCAAGCAGCCCTGTCATACCGGAATGCGTAAAAGTAGAATCGCCAATGACGCAGATAGAGGGGAAGAGGCCGGCGTCGGCGGCTCCCTTGGCCATTGTTATGGAAGCCCCCATGTCGATGCACGAATCTATTGCGTGGAAAGGCGGCATTGCTCCGAGCGTATAGCATCCTATGTCGCTGAAGACTTTGGCTCCTTCGTAGGAGCCGGCCACCTCGTTCAAGGCGTCGTATACATCCCTGTGCCCGCATCCCGTACACAGGGCGGGCGGACGTGGCGTTACTATCTGAGGGACGGCGTAACAGGCGGCGTTTTCTTTTCCTAATGCTTTGGCGACTATGTCGGGCGTCAGTTCGCCGTCGCGCGGCAATGTCCCGTCGAGCCGTCCGTGCACTACCGGGCCTGTGCCGAGGAAGCCCTTCAACTGTTCTTCCACGACGGGGAATCCTTCTTCTACAACAAGTATCTCGCTGCACATGGAGGCAAATTGTTCCACCTGTTTGCGCGGCAAGGGGTATTGACATATTTTCAACACAGGGTGTTCGAATCCCGAAGGATAGTTTTCCGACACGTAGTTAAAGGCGATGCCGGTAGCGATAATACCGAGGCCTTTGTCCTGTGCGTCGAAGAAGGCGTTGTAGGGAGACGTTTCGGATTCGGCGGTAAAGGCGTCCTGCGCTTTCAGCAAGGCCCTGAACCTGCGCCTTGCGTTTGCGGGCAGGAGGATGAACCGTTGCCTGCCGTCGGCGGGGAAGCTCAGCGGGCGTTGCATCTTAAGCGGACGAGCCTCTACTCCGGCCCGCGAGTGCGCCATACGTGTAGTGATGCGCAACAGCAAGGGGTATCCGAGCTTTTCCGACAGGTCGAAGCCGTCGTATACCATATCATAAGCCTCCTGCTGGTTGGAGGGTTCGAGCATGGGAATCATTGCAAAGTTGCCGAACATGCGGTTGTCCTGTTCATTCTGCGAAGAGTGCATCGAAGGGTCGTCGGCGGTAACGATAATCAGTCCGCCGTTTATACCGCTCATTGCAGCGTTCATAAAGCAGTCGGCCGCGACGTTCAGCCCGACGTGCTTCATGCAGCATAAGGCCCGTTTGCCTGCATAACTCATACCCAGGGCCGCTTCGAGGGCCGTCTTTTCATTCACGCTCCAGCGGCTGTGTACGCCCCTGCCGTTAGCTACGGTCGAGGCCTGTATGTACTCTGTTATTTCCGTCGACGGAGTGCCCGGATAGGCGTAAACTCCGGACAGTCCGGCGTCGATGGCTGCCTGTGCTATCGCTTCATCCCCTAAGAATAGATATTTTCCCATGTATGTAAACCTATATACTTGTATTTGACGTCAAAGATAGGTTTTTTGCGAACATAATGCGCAAATCAGCGCCGGATGTTTCTCCTGTTCAATTCGGTGCGGTAGCGGTTGGCGTTACGGTTGTGCTCGGACAGTGTGACGGCGAAGTTATGCCGCCCCGAAAAGTCCTCCTTTGCACACATATATATATAATGATGCTTTGCATAATTCAACACCCCGTCAATACCCTTAACCGAAGGTATCCTGATTATACCCGGCGGCAGTCCGGCGTATTTATAAGTGTTGTATGGCGATTCCACCTCCAAGTGTTCAAACAGTATACGGTTGACGGAGAAATCCCCGACAGCGAACCTGACCGTCGGGTCGGCCTGCAGGCGTATGCCCCTGTGCAGGCGGTTTATGTAAAGCCCCGCCACGAGCGGGAACTCATCGGCTGCGGCGGTTTCTTCTTCCACTATGGAAGCTAAGATAGCCGTTTCCACCGGCGTAAGCGGGATAGCGGCGGCCTTAGCCCTCCGTTCGTTAGTCCAGAAAGCATCGTATTCGCGTTTCATGCGTTGAATGAACTGCTCTGCCGGTATGTTCCAGTAAACCTCGTAAGTATTGGGAATAAAAAGGGCGCCGACGGTCTCCGTCGTAAATCCCAGAGAGTCGCAACAGGCAGGGTCGTTCAGCAACCGTAGAATATCTCCCTTGTCGAACATAAGTTGCCCGCCCAAGCGTTCGGCCAGGTCGTCAATAAAGCGGACATTATTAAAGGTGACGCGCACTGCAGCCTGTTGACCGCGGCGCAGGGTGTTCAACAATTCCCAGCAGCTCGTACCCGGCATTAAGGCGTAACGCCCGGTTTTCATATTGGAAGGATACTTCAATATGCCTGCCGTTATCCTGAAAAGTTCCATATCAAGCGGCTTGGCCGTTTCAAGCAACGAACGGCAGAGATTGTCGAAATCTTTATTGTCGTCGACATACAAATACACCGTTTCCTTATTCATAAAGCCGGCCGCATATATCATACGGTATGCCAAACGCCCCGTGACAGCCGCCATCACGGTCAATAAAATCAATATAACGATAAAAAGGAAGCGTTTCATTCAAGTTTGCCTGTAAAAATACGTAACTAATAAATCAACAAAAACGACTTAGGTCGAAGCGGCCGTAAATGTACAATATTTTTAATTAACCCGAATTGCCCATACACGCCGAGGCTTTGAGGAAGCCGCCAAAGCAGTCGACGCCTCCGGCTTAGGCGTCGACGCCTTTAGCTTGGGGGGTCGATACAGGGCAAGCGCATTTAAAAATTGAGCGCTTTGCCCTGACGATCGAACCGGCAAGCGAACCCACCCCAGCACACCCCCACCGGTTGCATGCATAAAAATAACACCGACAGACACGCCATCCCACAACCAACCCACGCAAGCCGCAAGGAGTCGATAATCATTACGCCATCCCCCGTCCCGTAATAAGAATAATAATCAGGGCGTGCCCCCGCCTGCGGCGCGGTCGGGCTATCCGCTGCAAGTCCTCGCTCGCTGCGCTCGTTCCGGGCTTTACGCTACTATCCCTCACGCAAAGAGCTTTAGCGATACGGCAAGCCCCTTAGGCAAGCCCCTCATCGACAGCTTGTCGTCACTCAATTATTGCCTCCTGTTGGCGCGGGCTTGTAGCCCGTGCCACCGCTTGTATTCCGCGGCGCCCCCGCAGGCGGGAAATAGTTCTAACCTGCACCGCGCCGCCGTCGACAGCTTGTCGTCACTTAACTATTCACTACCGACGGGCTGCGCAGCTAATAATCGGGTGGAAATTCTTCCGTGCTATTGACGACAGGGAATTTCCAC
>JAIRZN010000187.1 GCA_031267205.1 Tannerellaceae bacterium
GGCTCGATGTACAACTCTTTAGTCAGGCTCAGAAATAATCGCGAGAATGCCTTCGCCGATATAGACGTGCAACTCAAACAGCGGCACGACCTCATTCCGCAGCTCGTCGAGACCGTCAAAGGCTACGCGGCGCACGAGAAGGAAACCCTCGACCGCGTAATAAGCGCCCGCAACGGAGCCGTAAAGGCGCAGACTATAAACGATAAAATCGTGGCCGAAAACGCTCTCACTTCCGCCCTCTCCGGCATGAGGATAACCTTGGAAGCATATCCCGACCTGAAAGCCAATCAGAATTTCATGCATCTGCAGGAAGAAATCTCCGACCTGGAAAACAAACTGTCCGCCGTCAGGCGCTACTTCAACTCGGCCACCAAAGAGTTGAACAATGCCGTCCAGACCTTCCCCTCCAACCTCGTGGCCGGCATGTTCGGATTCCACAAAGAGATAATGTTCGACCTCGGCGAGCAGCGCGGCGCATACGAAGAAGCTCCTAAAATACAGTTTTGATGAAATACGTCGGTATCCAGACACAGCAGCGTCGTAACAACCTCCGCTCCATGCTGCTGCTGACGCTCTTCCCGTGCTTAGTGATAGGGTTGACCTACTTGTTTTGCTTCCTTGCCGTCCACCTGGGCCTGCTTGGCGAAGCGAGCGGGGAAGCCGCCTGGTCGACCTATTCTGTAAATAATATGTTTATACAGACCGCTCCATATGCATTGGGAGGCGTCTTACTATGGTTCGCTATCGCATATTTCTCGCACGCGCAAATCATACGCAACGCCTCCGGCTCCCGTCCGCTGGAGAGGAAAGATAATAAGAGGGTCTATAATTTAGTCGAAAACCTGTGCATGTCGCAAGGCATGAAGACGCCGAAGATAAACATCATCGACGACGACTCGCTCAACGCCTTCGCCAGCGGCATAAACGAGAAGAGCTACACAGTTACCCTTTCGTCCGGCATCATAAGGAAGCTCGACGACGATGAGTTGGAAGGCGTCATAGCCCACGAGCTTTCGCACATCCGAAACCGCGACGTCAGGCTGTTGATCGTGTCCATCGTCTTTGTGGGAATATTCGCCATGCTGTCGCAGATATGCTTCCGCATGATACTGCACGCTCCCCGCACGTCGTCGCGTAGGCAGGGCAAGGACAGTGGAGCCTCCATAATTATTATCATGCTGCTGGCGCTCGTCGTAGCCATTATCGGGTATTTCTTTTCCACGCTTATGCGTTTCGCTATCTCCCGTAAACGGGAATACTTGGCCGACGCCGGAGCTGCCGGGATGACCAAGAAGCCTTACGCCTTGGCCGGCGCTTTGCGTAAAATATCCGCCGACCCTGATATAGAGGCCGTCGAACGCGAAGACGTAGCCCAATTGTTTATCGAACATCCCGGACGTCAGGCGCACGGCTTTCTCGGCGGATTGGGCGGTCTTTTCTCCACCCACCCGCCTATCGGGAAACGCATCGAAATATTAGAACAGTTTTGAGTAGCCTCCGGCAGCTTTACGGATAGAGGAGGCGAAGCCTTGAGCCAGGGCGTGCATGTCGTGAAAAAGAAGACCGGCTCCTTCGTCCAGTAACACCTTGTCGGGTAACGGGCCGGTGTTTACGGCGATGGTAAAGATGCCTGCGGCGACAGCCGAGCGGACGCCTAAGGGAGCGTTCTCTATTACTACGGCTTCGTGCGCCTGTACGCCCGCTTTTTCAAGTCCCATAAGGTATGGTTCGGGATGCGGCTTGCCGTATTGCACGTCAAAGGCGGTCACAATCTTCTCGCGCAGGAAGCATCCCGGAAAGTCTTTGTTGAGTTTGTCTATCAGCGTATGTTGACCGGAGCCGGTCACTACCAGCGTATCAAGACCGCAGGCTTTGGCCCGTTGCAGGACTTCGGTTGCTCCGGGCATCACTTCGCCGTTGTTTATTTCGTCGAAGATGGCGACCTTCTCCCGATAGATGTTGCGTTTTTCATCCTCCGTGGCGTCGCGCCCCAAGGTATGGTTGAAAAGTAAGTCCAAGGTACTGTCGCCCGTGCGTCCTTCGTACATATAAAAATCCTCCGGCTCATAACGCAGGTTATACTTGTCCGACGCTTCAGACCAGGCGCGGACATGGAACGGCATTGAGTTATACAGAACGCCGTCCATGTCGAATAGTGCTGCTTTTATCATTACAGGCGGGCTTTGATGGCTTCCGATTCCTTTTCAAATCCGGGCTTGTTCAGCAGGGCGAACATATTTTTCTTGTACGCCTCCACGCCGGGTTGGTCGAATGGGTTTACTCCCAGCAGGTATCCGCTGATGCCGCAGGCCTTTTCAAAGAAGTAAAACAGTTGTCCTAAGTAATAAGGCGTCAGTTCGGGTATGGAGATGCGGATATTGGGGACGCCGCCGTCTACGTGCGCCAGACTCGTGCCAAGCTCCGCCATCTTGTTTACTTCGTCGACACGTTTGCCAGCGAGGAAGTTCAGCCCGTCGAGGTCAGCTTCGTCTGCCGGGATTAAGACTGAATGGGTAGGCGTTTCCACCGAGATTACGGTTTCGAAGATAGAGCGTTCGCCTTCCTGTATCCACTGTCCCATCGAGTGCAGGTCGGTAGTCAGATCGACGGCGGCCGGGAATATGCCTTTATGGTCTTTCCCTTCGCTTTCGCCGTAGAGTTGCTTCCACCATTCGCCCACATAATGGAGCTTGGGATTGAAGTTGGCGAGTATCTCGATTTTCTTGCCGCTTCTGTATAGCTCACTGCGCGTGGCGGCGTAGTGGGCCGGGATGTTTACGGCAAAGGGAGTGTCCGGGCCTGTCGCTTTTTCCATGTCCGTCGCTCCGTTTATCAGTTCCCTGATAGGTACGCCTGCTACGGCCATCGGCAGCAGGCCTACGGGCGTGAGTACGGAGAAGCGTCCGCCGACATTGTCGGGAATTACGAACGTTTTATAGCCTTCGATGCCCGCCAATGTCCTCAGGGCGCCTTTGTGGGCGTCGGTTACGGCTACGATGCGTTGCCGGGCTTCATCCTTGCCGAAGGCGTCTTCAAGCTGTTTCTTCAGGATACGGAAGGCGAGGGCAGGCTCGGTTGTGGTTCCTGATTTGGATATGTTGATAAGTCCGAAGGATTTGCCTTTCAACGCTTCGGTAAGCTCGTACAGGTAGTCTTCGCTGATATGGTGTCCGGCATAGAGGATAAGAGGGTTGGCGCGTTGTTTGAGCAGCGGGTCAAAGCTGTTGCCTGTCGCTTCGAGCGTAGCCTTTGTTCCGAGGTAACTGCCGCCGATGCCGATTACTACTACAATTTCGCATTTAGAGCGCAGCAGGGGGGCTGTCTGTTCTATGTCTGAGATTTCGGCTTCCGTTATCGAGGTAGGTAGAGTGAGCCATCCTAAGAAGTCGCTACCTGCGCCGCTACCGTTATGCAGGGCGTTGACGGCTGACATCGCTTTGTTTTCCCAGGCGTATATCCGGGACTTGGAGACAAAGCCGAGAGCTTTGTTGAGATCAAGGATAAGATGTGTCATAATATTTATTTGAATGTTTATTTGAATGTTTCCGTAAGTCTGCGTATGACCGTTATGGGGGATTTCTTTTCGTACAATATGCCGTAGAGGGCGTTTAATATGGGCATGTCTACGTTGTACTTTTCGTTTATTTCGTGTATGCACTTTGTGCCGTAGTAGCCTTCGGCGATCATTTCCATTTCGAGCTGGGCTATCTTGACGGAGTATCCCTTGCCTATCATTGTGCCGAAGATGCGGTTGCGGCTGAAGCGCGAGTAGGCCGTGACTAAGAGGTCGCCGAGGTAGACCGAGTCGGTGATGTCTTGACCTTCGTCGCCTATTGCGTCGACGAAGCGTCGCATCTCCTGTATTGCGTTGGAGAGGAATACGGCCTGGAAGTTGTCGCCGTACTTCATGCCGTGACAGATACCGGCGACTATGGAGTAGACGTTCTTCAGGACTGAGGCGTATTCGATACCGGCGACGTCGCGGCTGACAGTGTTCTTGAGGTACTGGTTGCTGAAGACTTCCGACAGTGGAGCTATCTTATCCGTATCGGCGCATCCGAGAGTGATGTACGAGAGGCGTTCGAGGGCTATTTCTTCCGCGTGGCAGGGGCCTCCGATGACGGCGATATTGTTTGCCGGCACTTTGTAGTATTCGGAGAAGTAGTCCGTTATCAGCATGTTCTCGTCAGGGACGAGTCCCTTGATGGCCGAGACGATGAACTTATCGTGCATCGGGGTCTTTACCTTCTTCAGGTGCTGCTTCAGGAAGGGCGACGGGGTGGCGAATATCAGAGTGTCTGATTCTCTTATCACCTGGTTGATGTTGGAGTAAAACGTTATCCTGCCGGTGTCAAACTTCACGCTTGTGATGTAGCTCGGATTGTGTCCGATCTGCAGGAATTCTTCTATCTGGTCGGGGCGGCGCATATACCAGTTGAGATGGCTCTGGGTCGAGAGCACTATCTTCGCCAGAGCCGTGGCCCAGCTCCCTCCTCCCATTACGGCGATTTTTCCGGGCAGGTTCATGGCTTATTCCTTTTCGGGCTTTACGTTCCATTCGGGACGCATCTGCGGGAAGAGCAGCACTTCCTGTATGCTTTCACGGCCGGTGAGGAACATCGTCAGTCGATCCATGCCTATGCCCATGCCGCTGGTCGGAGGCATACCGTATTCCAAGGCGCGGAGGAAGTCACGGTCGATAAACATTGCTTCGTCGTCGCCTTTTTCGCTGAGCTTGAGTTGTTCTTCAAAGCGGACGCGCTGGTCGACGGGGTCGTTGAGTTCGGAATAGGCATTGGCTATTTCCTTTCCACAGACCATTAGCTCGAAGCGTTCGGTAAGACGGGGATCGTTGCGGTGTTTCTTCGTCAAGGGCGACATTTCGATGGGATAGTCCGTTATGAAGGTAGGCTGGATGTAGTTCGCTTCGCAGGCGTGGCCGAAGATGGCGTCTATGAGTTTGCCCTTGCCCATGGTCGCGTCCTGCTCGACGCCTGTGCTGCGGCATACGTCGCGCAGTTCTTCTTCACCCATGCCGGAGATGTCTATGCCGGTGTTTTCGCGTATAGCTTCGGTCATGGTGATGCGTTTGTACGGAGCTTTGAAGTCTATCTCATGCCCAGCGTATACTACGCGCGTCGTGCCGTTGACGTCGAGGCATATCTTTTCGAGTAATTCTTCGGTGAACTTCATCATCCATTTGTAATCTTTGTAAGCTACGTATATCTCCATGCAGGTAAATTCGGGGTTATGAGTGCGATCCATGCCTTCGTTGCGGAAGTTGCGGCTGAACTCGTATACGCCGTCGAAGCCGCCGACGATGAGCCGTTTGAGGTACAACTCGTTGGCTATGCGCAGGTACAGGTCGATGTCGAGGGCGTTATGATGGGTGACGAACGGGCGGGCGGCGGCTCCTCCGGGAATGCTCTGGAGCACGGGAGTGTCTACTTCGGTATATCCGCGAAGATTGAAGAACTCGCGCATGGAGTTGAAGATCTTCGTCCTACGGAGGAAGACATCCTTCACGCCTTCGTTCACCACGAGGTCTATATAGCGCTGGCGGTAACGTTGTTCGGGATCGCCGAAGCCGTCGTAAACCACGCCGTCCTTCATCTTAACAACCGGAAGCGGGCGTAGCGACTTCGACAGTATGGTCAACGCAGAGGCATGGACGGAGATTTCGCCCATCTGTGTGCGAAAGACGTATCCTTCGATGCCGACGTAGTCGCCGATGTCGAGGAGTTTCTTGAAGACGGTATTGTAAAGTTCCTTGTTGTCGCCGGGGCAGACGTCGTCGCGCGAGACGTATATCTGTATCCTCCCCTCCGAATCCTGAAGTTCCATGAAAGAAGCTTTCCCCATAATCCTGCGGCTCATGATGCGCCCCGCGACGCTCACCTGTCGCCTTGCGGCGTCTTCGTCCTTAAATGATTCCTTTATCTCTTTTGACCATGCATTTACCACATACTCCGCCGCCGGGTAAGGCTCTATTCCCAACCCTCGCAGTTGCTCCAAGCTGTTGCGTCTGAACACTTCCTGTTCGCTCAGTTCTGTTTGACCCATTTGATTATTTTTTGTAAGACATTGCGCAAAAGTACGAAACTTTTCCGTATTCCCTGCTCCGAAGGCTCCGGCGCGAGTCCAAGCTTCCGTTTTTTCTTACCTTTGCCGCATGAAGGAATTTATTATTAGCGAATCGCAAACGGAGAAGGCCGTGCTTGTCGGCTTGATTACTCCACAACAGAACGAACAGAAAGTGCAGGAATACCTCGACGAGCTGGCTTTCCTGGCGGATACTGCGGGCTGCGAGCCGGTTAAAAAGTTTCAGCAGAGGATGGATTACCCGCATCCCGTCACCTTCGTAGGCACAGGCAAGCTTAGCGAGATAAAGGATTATGTCGTCGAGCACGAGATCGGATTAGTCATCTTCGATGACGAACTCTCCGCCAAACAACTGCGGAATATCGAAAAGGAACTCCAGGTAAAAATACTCGACCGCACTAACCTTATACTTGACATATTCGCCCGGCGGGCGCAAACGGCGCACGCCAAAACGCAGGTAGAACTCGCACAGTATCAATATATGCTGCCGCGCCTGACCCGGCTGTGGACGCACCTTGAGAGGCAACGCGGGGGTATTGGCATGCGCGGGCCAGGGGAAACGCAGATAGAGACCGACCGGCGGATAATCCTCGCCAGGATAGCCAAGCTTAAACAAGACCTCGTCGACATCGACAAGCAAAAGAGCTTACAGCGCAAGAACCGCGGCAAAATGGTGCGCGTAGCCTTAGTCGGATACACGAACGCAGGCAAATCGACCCTGATGAACCAACTGAGCAAAAGCGAAGTATTCGCCGAAGATAAGCTGTTCGCCACGTTGGACACTACCGTCAGGAAGGTCATCGTCGAAAACCTCCCCTTCCTGCTTTCCGACACGGTGGGCTTCATCCGCAAACTGCCTACGGAACTGATAGAATCATTCAAATCAACCCTGGACGAGGTGCGCGAGGCCGACCTCCTGGTTCATGTAGTAGACGTCGCACATCCGGGCTTTGAGGAGCAGATAGAAGTAGTAACCAAAACCCTGTCGGAGATAGACAACAGCAAGAAACCCCTTATCTTAGTCTTCAACAAGATAGACGCCTTTACCTTCGTCCCCAAAGACGAAGACGACCTGACCCCGCGCACACGGGAAAACATCAGCCTCGACGAGCTGGAAAACACCTGGATGAACAAGATGGAAGACAACTGCATCTTTATCTCCGCAAAGGAGGGGGGCAATATAGCGGCATTGAAATCAATGCTATACCAACGAGTGAAAGAAATACACATAACCCGCTTCCCTTACAACGATTTCCTGTTTCAACACTACGATGAAGAAAACGAATGGTGATAACATAGAAAAAAATGGTAAAAAATGCTTGTGTATCATTTAAAAACCTTACTTTTGCGCCTCATAAACAGTAGAAATAAAAGATAACGTATGGATAAAATCAGTTACGCACTGGGGTTGAGTATCGGAAATAATTTCCGCACCTCCGGCATCCGCGACCTTCAAACGGATGATTTTGTAAAAGGGATAAAAGACGTTTTTGCAAATGTGACACCTGATATAAGCTATGATGAAGCCAAACAGATAATAGACGCTTACTTTAGGAAGCTTCAATCGGAAAGGGGCGAAATCAATCGCAAGGCCGGTATAGAGTTCCTGAAGATAAACGGGAACAAAGCCGGCGTAGTAGAACTCCCCAGCGGACTCCAATACGAAATACTTACAAAAGGCGACGGCCCCAAACCCAAGACCTTCGACAGCGTACGATGCCACTATCACGGCACACTGATCGACGGCAGGGTGTTCGACAGCTCCGTGCAACGCGGCGAACCGGCCGTCTTCGGCGTATCACAGGTCATACCGGGATGGACCGAAGCCCTTCAATTGATGCACACGGGCGACAAGTGGAGGCTCTTCATACCCCCGAAGTTAGCATACGGCGACCGACAGGCGGGCGAGTTTATCGAACCGAACAGCGTCTTGATATTCGATGTAGAACTATTGAATATAATATAATAAATGTATCGACAAATGAAAAAAATTAGTGTATTTTTTGCCGCCGCCATCGCGGCTTTAAGCGCATCAGTGGCATCATGCGACTCCGTCAAGAAGGCCAAACTGAGTACGGATGTAGACAGTGCAAGTTACGCCATTGGCGTAGTAAATGGCTTCGGATTTAAAGCGAACCTGGAAACGTTACCCGGTGAACCTGTCAATATAAAAGCCCTTCTTGCCGGTATGGCGACAGGACTTTACGGGGATTCGGCAGCGCTGCAGATGAGCGTGGATGAAGCCCAGAATTTCATCCAGGCATACATCACGAATGTCCAGACGAAAGAATCCGAAGCAACAAAAGCAGAAGGAGTAAAGTTCCTGGAAGAAAACAAAACCAAGAGCGGCGTCATCACCACTGAAAGCGGCCTCCAATACCAGGTAATCACCGAAGGAACCGGGGAAAAACCCTTAGCAACAGACCAGGTTAAGGTGCATTACACGGGTACGCTGCTCGACGGGACAGTTTTTGACACCTCCATCGGAGGCGAACCGGCCGTCTTCGGCGTGTCACAGGTTATCCCCGGATGGACGGAAGGATTGCAGATAATGCCCACAGGCTCCAAATACATCCTCTGGATACCCTCCGAACTTGCATACGGCGACCGCGGCGCAAGCCGTGACATCAAACCGAACAGCATGCTGAAGTTTGAAGTCGAACTGCTCGAAATCGTAAAACCCTAACTGATTACCATCCGTAAGAAATATAACAAGAGCGGAGAAAATGGCATTTACAAACCATTTTCTCCGCTTTTATTATCCCTTGCATCCGTTTTCCCTTTCAAAATGACAGCCATATCAAAACTATTGTATAATTTTGATTATGATTTAAGTTGGATATAACTTACAAACATCTACAATAATGGAGAAAATTGATAAATTAGACAGGCATATACTAAGCATCATCTCAAAAAACGCACGGGTGCCTTTCAAAGAAGTCGCAGAAGTATGCGGCGTCTCGCGCGCAGCCATCCACCAGCGTGTGCAACGCATGATTGACACCGGCGCAATAACAGGTTCGGGGTACAACGTCAACCCGAAATACCTGGGATACAATACCTGTACGTACATCGGTGTAAAGCTCGAAAGAAGCTCTATGTACAAAGATGTAGTGCCTGAACTCGAAAAGATCCCTGAAATCGTAGAATGTCATTTCACTACCGGACCATACACTATGCTCGTCAAACTATACGCCACAGACAACGAACACCTCATGCAACTCCTCAACTCTCGTATTCAGGAAATACAGGGCGTAACCGCTACCGAAACTCTCATATCACTCAGGCAAAGCATAAGACGGGTAACGCCTGTCTTCGGAGTAAAACAGGAGGATAGGGATGAACCCAACCAAGACGCAAAAGCGGACATAACGGAAGACAACATAGAAGACTAAACCTTGATGACCAAACACTACATACGCCCGCTACTACTCCTCTCCATCGGCGCGATACTCTCTCTACACCCGCTCAAAAGCGAACAATTCTGCTTCCGCGTATACCTCAACGACAAGGGCAACGCTGCTTACTCGGTTGACAGGCCGGAAGACTTTCTCTCGAACGAGGCCATCGAACGGCGAAACAGGAAAGGTATACCTATCGACGAATCTGACATGCCGATAGCCCTCGAACACCTCGACGCCCTGGCTTCCTTAGGCGCAAAGCCCGTCGTCGCAAGCAAATGGCTCGCTACCGTCGTAGTTGAATGCGAAGACAGTACAATCGCAAATAACCTGCAATCGCTACCTATCGTCGACTCCGTCAGGTGCGTATGGAAAGGCAACCGCTACACGCCGCCCGCAACGGACAGGGATACCGCCACCCTTATCCCCGAAGACAAACCGCAGGAAAACATATACGGCTACGCCGAAACTCAAATCAAAATGCTCAACGGTATACGCCTCCACAAAAAAGGATACCGTGGACAGGGTGTGAAAGTGGCCGTCATAGACGCTGGCTTTACTAACGCAGACCGCATGGCGGTATTCAAACACATGAACCTCGCCGGAACGCACAACGTCGTATACCCCGGAGAAAGTGTCTTCTGCGACGACGACCACGGTACCAAAGTATTATCCTGCCTGGCCGCCAACGCTCCGGGCATTATGGTAGGCACAGCCCCGGACGCCTCCTACCTGCTCATAAAAAGCGAAGACAACCGATCCGAATACCCCATCGAAGAGGACTACTGGACAGCCGCCGTCGAATTTGCCGACAGCGCCGGCGTAAGCGTAATATCTTCTTCATTAGGGTACTTCGTCTTCGATGAAAAAGAATTTAATTACCTCCCCTCCATGCTCGACGGACAAACGGCCTTCGTCAGTCGCGCAGCCGACAAAGCCGCCGGCAAAGGCATCCTGCTACTCGTCAGCTCCGGTAACGAGGGCGGCGGGGAATGGGAAAAACTGACCTTCCCCGCAGACGCCAAACGCGTCCTCACCGTTGGCTCCGTCACACAAGGAAAAGACAAAAGCGTCTTCAGCTCCATAGGCCCCGCCGCCGGTGGACGCATAAAGCCCGACATCATGGCCATGGGTACCAACTGCACCGTGACCGACAGCAGCGGGAGCATACGCTACGCCAACGGTACATCCTTCTCCACTCCCATCGCGGCCGGACTGGCCGTATGCCTCTGGCAAGCCTTACCGGAATTGGACAATCACGCAATAGCCGACCTCATCAAACGCTCCTCCTCTCAATACAACCAGCCGGACGGACAGTTAGGATACGGCATCCCCAACTTTTACAAAGCCCTCAAAATGCAACGCCCGTAATGGATACGCCAACCGCACGCGCTGACAAAGGCGAAGAACTATCCCTGTCCGAGCTCGGACGACGTATTAAAGCTGCCCTCAGCAACACCTTCCCATCAACCTACTGGGTGAGAGCCGAAACAAGCGACGTCAGACCCAATGCCTCAGGACACTGCTACCTCGAATTTGTGGAAAAAAACGACCGCACCAACCAACCCGTCGCCAAAATACGCGCCAATATCTGGGCCAGAACATTCTACTCCCTCAAACCGCGCTTCGAAAACGAAACCGGACAAAGGTTCGCCTCCGGCCTCAACGTCTTAGTAAAGGTATCAGTAGAATACCACGAACTATACGGACTAAGCCTTAACGTAATCGACATAGACCCCGCCTATACCGTAGGCGACATGGCGCGCCGTAGGCTGGAAATCATACGCCGCCTACAGTCCGAAGACGTCTTCACACTCAACAAAGAACTCGCGCTGCCCACCCTGCCCCAACGCATAGCGCTCATAACCTCGCCCACAGCCGCCGGATACGAAGACTTCATAAACCAACTCGCGGACAACGCCGCCGGCTACGTTTTCTACATAAAACTCTTCCCCGCCATCATGCAGGGAGAAAAGACCGAAGCCTCCGTCATAGCCGCCCTCGAACGGATATACGCGCACGCAGCCGCTTTCGACGCCGTCGTCATCATCCGCGGCGGCGGAGCAGCCTCCGAACTGGGTAGCTTCGACTCCTACAACCTGGCCGCCAACTGCGCACAGTTTCCCCTGCCCATAATCACGGGCATAGGACACGAGCGCGACGATACGGTGGTCGACCTCGTAGCACATACACGGATGAAAACGCCCACCGCCGTAGCCGCCTTCCTCGCCGAACGCATCGACACAGCCGCCCAACGCCTGGCCGCCCTCCGGCAAAACGTCCTCAACAACGCCACGCAACGCCTGCTCAACGAAAAAAACCGACTCCAACGGTTAGCAACACGCCTCCCCTCCGCCGTCGGAACACGCCTGGAACGCAGCCGCGCAAAACTTAACCACCTCGCCGCACGATTGCCCGTCGCCTCCTCCGGCCTCGTCAACAGACACAAAAATCAACTGACCGCCCTCGAAACAAAACTCCGGCAATCCCTCCGCAAACGCCTGTCAGCCGAAGAACACTTCCTCAACCTCACCGGACAATTCATCCGCATGGCCTCACCCGAATACATCCTCAAAAGGGGATACACCCTCACACTCAAGGACGGTAAAATAGTAAAACGCGCCGCAGACTTCCACACCGGCGACCCAATGACAACCCGCTTCATAGACGGCGAAGTCACAAGCACAGTCACCCCCGCCCCCCCCGTCCTCTAAATAAGAATAATCAGGGCGTGCCCCCGCCTGCGGCGCGGTCGGGCTATCCGCTACTATCCCTCACGCAAGCGCGAAGGCCTGCTTTTATGCACGCCGCCCCTACATTAACGAAAAGGGCGCCCACAAGGGACGCCCCTACAATTAACCGTTCCCAGCCGGCGCGGGAAAGGTTGGGGCGTCCCTCGTGGGCACCTTCTTCGTTTTGGCGCATGAATAAGAATAATCAGGGCAAGCCCCCGCCTGCGGCGCGGTCGGGCTATCCGCTACAAGTCCTCACGCAAATACATATACATATATATTATATACATGCACTCCGTCGATTGTCGGGAAGGTATGGGTTTCCAACATGGGATCTTGCCCGCACGTGTACTTGAGGAGTCGCAGGGCCGGTCGCCGGCGTTTATTAATCCTAAACGGGCATTTTAACGACGGAGCTTAAGGCGGAGGCTGGGCTTTTGTACTCAATACAAAGGCTTGGGCGCTGCGGGGCTTTCTCACTCAATACAAAAGCTTCCCTGTATCGCGGCGGGGCTTTCTCACTCACTACAAAAGCGTCCCTGTGTCGCGGCGTGGCTTTTGTATTCAATACAAAAGCTTCCCTGTGATGCGGCGGGGCTTTCTCACTCAATACAAAAGCTTCCATGTGTGGCGGCGGTGCTTTCTCACTCAATACAATGGCTTCCCTGTGTCGCGGCTGGGCGGTAGCGCGGGGTGGAGGGGCAGAGGTGTGGCGGGGGGGGGGGGG
>JAIRZN010000010.1 GCA_031267205.1 Tannerellaceae bacterium
TCTGGAGATACAAAATAGGAAAGAGTTAAATAAGGAGCATCAGGAAGATATGATTCGCCGATTTTATTGAATTGTGAATCTAATATGATTACAAGTAGTGACTTTTCTATTACATGACTTTAGAACAATGCCATTGTACTCAAGAACAATGCCACCGGACTAAAGAACAATGCCATTGTACTCGAGAACAATGGCACCGGACTAAAGTACAATGCCATTGTACTCAAGAACAATGGCACCGGACTAAAGAACAATGCCATTGTACTCGAGAACAATGGCACCGGACTAAAGTACAATGGCGCCGGACTAAAGTACAATGCCATTGTACCAAAGAACAATGCCATTGTACCAAAGAACAATGCCACCGGACCAAAGAACAATGCCACCGGACTAAAGTACAATAAGAAGGGGATTGTGCTCAGGAACAATGGCGCAAGCATTAGCTTCGAAATAAAAATACACTATATTTGTGGCGTATTAGCAATAATACATGCTCCCCTTAGTTGGGAAAGACTAAGGTTTACCCCTCAATAGCAGAGGGGTTTTTTTATTAAAAAAGCGAAGTAGATTGTCTTGAGCCGTCCGGGTAAATGGGAATAGTCATTTCCCGCTCATCTCCTCAAGCAGGCTGCAGGCGGTTTCGACATTGGGGACGTCTTTGACTGTTATGCCTCGCCTGTTGTTTTGTTCGCGCAGGGTGCATCGGCGGGGATAGTTTTTCAGGAAGGACAGGAGTTTGTCGAAGGCCTCGCTTTCGTAGTAGGGGCTTTTGGGATTCTGGACTAAGAAGATATTCATTATCCCCTGCTTCAGCACGATTTTCTCTATGCCGAGTTTCTTGGCCATACGGCGGAGGCGTACTACTCGTATCAGCTCTTTGCCTTCTTCGGGCGTCTTGCCGAAGCGGTCTTTCAGGCGTTCGGTGAAGGCGTTGATGTCGCGTTCCTCTTCCATCTTGTCCAACTCGCGGTATAGCGATATACGTTCGGAATCGTTGGGGATATAGGAGGGGGGGAACATCAGTTCAAGGTCGCTCTCGATGAAAGTCTCGCGGACATATTCGCTTCCGCTGTCGCGCTTGCCGTCTTCCTCGTGGGCGTAGAGGTTGGCGAACTCGGCGGTCTTAAGCTCATCTACGGCCTCTTCCAGTATTTTTTGGTACGTCTCATATCCAAGGTCGGCTATAAACCCGCTTTGTTCGGCGCCAAGCAGGTTGCCGGCTCCGCGTATGTCGAGGTCTTGCATGGCGATATGGATGCCGCTGCCGAGTCCGGCAAAGTTTTCGATAGCCTGCAAGCGGCGGCGGGCCTCCTGCGTGAGCGAGGATAGGGGAGGGGAGAGCAGGTAGCAGAACGCCTTACGGTTGCTGCGGCCCACACGCCCGCGCAGTTGATGAAGGTCGGAGAGGCCGAACTGGTGGGCGTTGTTGACAAGTATCGTATTCGCGTTGGGCACGTCGATGCCGTTTTCCACTATGCTGGTCGCTATAAGTACGTCGTATTCGTAGTTGATGAAGTCGAGAAGTATCTTTTCCAGCTTCTGGGGCTCCATCTGTCCGTGTCCTACGCATACGCGGGCGTCGGGCGTCTCGCGGCGTATGAGGGATTCTATTTCGAGGATATTCTGGATGCGGTTGTTGATGAAAAACACCTGCCCGTTACGGCTCATCTCGAAGGATATGGCCTCGCGGATAATATCGGGATTAAAGCGTTCGACGTCGGTCTGCACAGGGTAACGGTTGGGTGGGGGAGTGGAGATATTGCTAAGGTCGCGAGCGCCCATGAGCGAGAACTGAAGCGTGCGGGGAATAGGCGTAGCTGTCATTGTGAGCGTGTCGACGTCGGTCTTCATTTGGCGAAGCTTTTCTTTTACCGAGACGCCGAACTTCTGTTCCTCGTCGATTACCAGCAGTCCGAGCTCCTTAAAAGCCACATCCTTGCTCGCTATACGGTGCGTGCCGATAAGGATGTCGACCTTACCCATTTTTGTCCGGTCTAATATCTCCCTGATTTGTGCGGCGCTACGGGCGCGACTGACATAGTCGATCGTGCACGGGAAATCTCTCAACCGTTCCGTGAAGGTCTTGAAGTGCTGGAAGGCGAGCACAGTCGTAGGCACCATGACGGCCACCTGCTTACTGTCGGCCACAGCCTTGAAGGCGGCGCGTATGGCCACCTCCGTCTTGCCGAAGCCTACGTCGCCGCATATCAGGCGGTCCATCGGGCGCATGGCTTCCATATCGGCCTTCACCTCAGCCGTCGCCTTCGTCTGGTCAGGTGTATCTTCGTAGAGGAAGCCGGCTTCGAGCTCGTGCTGCATGAAGCTGTCGGGACTGAAGGCGAAGCCTTTCTCTTGCCTGCGCTTGGAGTATAGGAGGATAAGGTCGCGGGCGATGTCCTTAACCTTAGCTTTTGTCCTTTCCTTTATCCGTTCCCATGCGCCGGAGCCGAGTTTGTTGAGCCTCGGAGGCTCGCCGCTTTCCTTGCCCTTGTATTTGGATAATTTATGCAGGGAGTGGATGCTGACAAAGAGGGTGTCGTTGTTTTGATACGTCAGGCGGACGGCCTCCTGTATCTTGCCGTTCACTTCGGTACGTATAAGGCCGCCGAACTGACCTATGCCGTGGTCGATATGTACGACGTAGTCGCCGGGCGTGAATTGGTTTAATTCCTTTAGGGTAAGGCTGATTTTCCCGCTCCTGGCCTTGTCGCTTTTGAGATTGAACTTATGGAAGCGGTCGAACAGTTGATGATCCGTGAAGCAGCATATGCCCAGCGTATCGTCGGAGAAGCCTTCGTGAAGCGTCCTGTTGACAGCCGTGAACGGCAGGTTATCCCTGCGATCCTCAAAGATGGCTTGGATACGGGCGGCCTGCTTCTCGACATCGCTAAGTATATAGATCGTGTAATTCCTGTCCAAGTACGAATGGAACGATTCGCTCACCATATCAAAGTTCTTGTGATATATCGGCTGCGCTTCGGCGCTGAAGGCGATAGTCGCGTCGGCCTTTCCGACAGGGCGCGCGCCGAAGTGTATGCGGCGGAAGAGCAAGACCTTGCGCAGGAAGTCTTCGCCGTCGATTAACCTCTCGCGCATCTGCGAAGCATCGGCGAACGATTCCTCGTCGGCCACGACAGGCTCATCGTTCCATATAGCGTCGATGCGTTCCCTGCACCAGCGCAGATCGCGGGCGCAGATGACCGTATGCGGAGGAAGCGAATCAAGGATAGAACTGTCCGACATCTTGCGCCGGCTTATGCCGGGAATGATATAGACGCTGTCGAACTTCTCCTTCGACAACTGCGTCTCCACGTCGAAAGCCCGGATAGTATCCACCTCATCGCCGAGAAAGTCGATGCGGAAGGGATATTCGTATGAGTAAGAAAAGACGTCGACTATACTCCCGCGCATAGCATATTGCCCGGGCTCATAGACATAGTCGACACGTTCAAAGCCGTACTCGTCCAAGACGTCGGCGACAAAGATAATATCCAGCTTCTCCGCCCTATGAATCTTCAGCGTATTGTCCTTCAACGTCTCGACGGAGATAACCTTCTCGGCCGCCGCATCAGGATAGGTGACAATGATGAAAGGCCTGTCGCCGTCCTGCAAAACACTAAGAACCTCAGTCCTCAGAATCTCGTTGGCAGGGTCGGTATGACCATACTTGATAGCCCTGCGGTAGCTCGACGGGAAGAAGTAAATATCCTCGCCTGCGGTGAGCTGCATCAGATCGTTATAGAAGTAACCGGCCTCGTCCTCATCGTTCAGCATACAAACGTATCCCCCCTTTCCCCTGCGGAAAGTCGCGGCTATCGACATTGCGACGCCCGACCCTTTGAGACCTTGCAGAAAAACATTGCGCACCGAAGTATCCTTCACAACAGCGCCTAACGCCTCCACCTGGGGATGCGAAGCGTATGATTCGAGTAAATCCTGTATATCCAAAATATTGTCTTTTGCGGCAAAGGTAATACTTTAGTTATATCTTTGCGGTTGACATTTAGTACTAATAATGAAATAAATATCTAAAAAGTAGTATGTATGAATAAATTTATTGTCGCCGCGCTGATGCCGGTCGTTTTCTTTTCCTTCGCTTTTGCTCAGGACGGCGAAGGGTATGTGTTTACTCCTGTCAAAGAACTGAAGGTTACTCCGGTAAAGAATCAAAACCGTAGCGGGACGTGCTGGGCTTTCTCCGCACTATCGCATCTGGAATCGGAACTGCTGAGGATGGGGAAGGGCGAGTATGATCTTTCGGAAATGTTTGTCGTCAATCTTTCCTACAAGGATAAGGCGGACAAATATGTCCGTACTAACGGTATACTCAACTTTGCGCAAGGCGGCTCGTTTGACGACGTGCGCTACGTGATGGAGCATTACGGCATTGTGCCCGAAAATATACAGCCGGGGCTTGATTACGGCGAAGAAATGCACGTGCACGGCGAGATGGAGAAGGCGGCGGCCGGATACCTCAAGGTGATAGCAGGGAATCCTAACGGTAAATTGTCTACCGCCTGGAAAAGGGGATTCGACGGTATCATCGACGCTTACCTCGGCAGTACGCCGGAGACATTCACCAATGCCGGGAAAACGTATACGCCCAAGAGTTTCGCCGCAGAACTTGGGCTTGACATGAACGACTACGTGTCGCTGACATCCTTTACGCATCATCCCTTCTACTCGTCTTTCGCCCTGGAAATTCCCGATAACTGGCGCTGGACGGAATCGTATAATGTCCCGGTCGACGAGCTTCTGGAGATCATAAAGAACTCAGTTAATACGGGCTACACCGTAGCTTGGGCTTCCGACGTTAGCGAAACGGGCTTTACGCGCGATGGTATCGGCGTTGTTCCCGACGTGGAAACTATCGCAACATCAGGCTCCGACCAGGAACGGTGGGTTGGATTGAGCGCAAGGGAGAAGAACGAAGAAATACTCAAGATGCTTGATAAGCCTTTAAAGGAATTGACCGTAACGCAGGAGATGCGCCAGGCCGGGTTTGATAATTTCCAGACCACCGACGATCACGGGATGCACATATACGGTATCGCCAAAGACCAGACAGGGAAAAGCTTTTTCATAGTAAAAAATTCATGGGGAACAGCAAGCAAGTACAACGGCATATGGTATGTATCCGAAGCTTTCGCAAGGTATAAGACCATTGATATTGTCGTACATAAAGACGCCATTCCCCAAGCTATCCGCGCCAAACTGAAGCTGTAATCCTCAGCGTGTCGCCGGTATAAAGACATAACCTCCCGCAACGGCGTCCTTCGCAACGGCGCCGATGCCGGGGAAGGCGATATGCATCCCTGCGACGGGAATTTTGTTAGCCTCAACATATTCAAGAATCTTTTTGCGGTAAGCGACAGCATCCTCCGGAGTAACGTCATACGTGACGGCTACCTGCGGATAAGGCATCTGTATAGCCATCGCGTGCGTAAGGTCTCCCCATACCAGCAGTTTGTTACCGTCCGATTCCAGCAGGTAGGCCGTATGACCGGGCGTATGACCGTAGGCGGCTATGCCTGTGACGCCGGCGATTAACGGTTTGCCCTGTCCGCCCGCTTCGATGGGTTGAAACAGGTGAAGCTTGTCCTTGTAAGCGGCGATAACGTCGCGCGCCTGCTGTCCGCGGCCTTCCGTCATCCAATAATCGCGCTCCGGCTGAGGCAGGTAAATCTCGGCATTAGGAAAAGACGGCCGGCCCTCGCGTAGCATACCTCCGATATGGTCGCCGTGCATGTGGGTAAGGAGCACAACGTCCACTTTGTCCGGAGTTATGCCGATAGACTGCAGGTTGTCGAACAGATTCCTCCCATATCCAGCGTCGATAAGGATATTCCGGTCGGGTGTCTTCACGAAGAAGGCATTCGTCGCATTAGGAAACGTGCCGTCGGGCGCGTATTTCCGAAGCATCTCATCGGTTGCGCCCACCAGGACACCCTTATTGCCCTGTCCCTGCCCCTCGGACAATAACGTCAGCTCGAACGACCCGACTTTAAACGTAAAAACGTTTCCAACACTTTGTGCGTACATGTTTACTGCTGTACTCATAAAATAAATTGTCAGTAAAAAAACAAATAACTTTCTCATACACATATTTTTTTGTTAATGCTACAAATATATTGCAATTTCCGGTTTAATCGTACAAAAAATATCATCGCCGAGCGAAAAAGGAAACCTCCCTTTCATCGTCGACGCCTCCCGGATGCACGTGTGAGAAGATGCGGCCGGCGGTGGATATATAATTAAAGGTATACTTCAGGCGCCATCAATTCTTGGGGGCCGTTTTTTTCAGATGGGGAAACGGCGGAAACCCGTCGGCAGGCTTCCCAAAATTTGGTAAGTCTGTTTTCACTCGTCGGCAGACTTCCCAAAATTTGGGAAACGTGTTTTCAGTTGTCGGGAGACTTACCACATTTTGGGGGAATGTGTTTTCGGTTGTTGGCGGGTTTTATCGGGATTGGGGGGAAGTCCCGGCGTTTTAGCGTCGGCTTTCTATGGAGTGGTACGATGCGCATCCGACCCATCCCGGGCCGGATGCGCGTAAAGTTATCTACAAAGCGTTAACCTGCAAGCTGCCGTAGTTGTTGCCTTGGAAACGGATATGTCCGCCTCCGCCTCCATTTATGCGGTAGTAGTGGTTAGTTTTATTATCAATGTTCGATTCCGTTATTGTCAGTCCGTTAACGCTAATGTTGCCGTACTTCATGCCTTCGGCGGATATGCGGAAGGAGCTTTGGGCGGGCGCTTTGACCTTGAGCGTGCCGTAGTGCGCGTCGGCGGATACGCTTTTGAAGGCGGCGTCGAGCCTGCCTATGTTGATGGAGCTGTAACTTAGTGTTGAGGCCGATAGCGTCTCTTTGAGGTATTCGATGTTTGCGTCTCCGTACCTTGTACTGATGGAGAGGTTGTTTACGTTTTCCGCCTTGATGTTACCATAGCTGTTTTCGACCTGGAGCTCGCCTGCGTTATGGAGGTTGAGGTTAGAGTACTTGCAGTCGATGTCGAGTTCGTCTACATTATTCAGTTTGATTCCCCCGCAGTAACGCGCCTCTATGCGCGCCTGCGTGACGTCGCCGAGTACGATATTACTGTATCCGGCCTCTATCTGCAGCGGTTGCGAGAAGTTACCGGCGTGTATGCCGCCGTATTTCACTTCGAGGCTGTACTTGCCGTCGTTGTTGTCAGGCATGTTGATGTCTCCGTATTTCTGGGCGATAGCAGCCTTGAGCTTGGAGGGCATATTGATGAAGTAGCGGACGGTGAACCGGCTGTTTCCTCCGCCCGTGCGGTTGCGTATAGAGGTCACGGCGTAGACGGTATTACCGCTTTTGGAGAGGCTGACGTCTACGCGGTCCAGCTCGTCCTGCGCTGCGCGGTCGTTGCGAGCTTCGGCTTCGACGACGACACGGATGGCGACTTCGTTCTTTTCCCAGTAAGCGACGGTTATACTGCCGTATTTGTTGTCCACATTCAGTTGGTCGCTTGGGGCGACGTTGAACGACTTGTTGATTTCTTTTTTCTTGAGGCTTTCCAAGTCTTCGCCCCATGCGCCCATGCAGTTTACGAGCAGCAGTATAGCCGCCAGGCACAGGCGATTTGTTGTGCACATTGTCTTCATATTGTATAAGTATTAATTGTAATTTTTGTAAGTTACTATTCGTTTCATTTGCTTGAGCATGATATTAAGGCTGCCTATGCTGTTGGAGTACTGTTGTGTCATGACAAATACGCCGGCATCCGAGCAAGGGAGCAATGGGAATATGTCGGTTTCAAAGTCATATGTCATACGTATCACCCTTTCGGTTTCCTCCATCAGTTCGAGGCTGCCCGGAGCTTCTCCGCCCTGCGCGTATAGTTCCTGTATTTGCGCTTCCACGCCGTAGATTTGCATACGGTAATAGAGGCGCAGTTCTTCTATCTCTTCCTCGGATTCGCAGGCGAATGTAAAGGTCGCGCGCTCGTGCGCCTCCTCCCTTGCCTCGCGCCGTATCCATAGGAACAGCATAAGCAGTGCGGCGGCGGCCAGGGTCAGGGCTATCCGGCCGTGCGTCGACGGGATAAGCCTGCGGCCTTTGAGTTTAGTCTCAAAGCGTTTGAGATGCCCTTCCGGCAACAGGTCGTTGTCGAAATCCTTCCTGTTATTGTCGATAAAATCCTTCAGTTTGTCCATATCAATTTGTTAGCGGTTATGATGTCTATCAGTTTACGTTTGCCGCGCAGGTACTGCGTACGTACGCTTGCGGGCTGTATGTCGAGTATGGAAGCGATTTCTTCCGTGTCGTATCCTTCAAAAAGGTAGAGCGACAGGACGACCCTGTATCCCGCCGGCAGTTTTTGCATAGCCTCTTTAACCTGTCCGACGTTATAGGAGATGGATTCTTCGCATGGTTCATCCTCCTCCTCGTAAGGCGTAGCATAATCGGGCGAGAAATCTTCCCACTCCGGTTTTTGCCGCCTTACGAAGTCGATGGCCGTATGTACGGCGATGCGGTGTATCCATGCTTCAAAGTTTTGCCCGTCCCGGAAGAGGTCCAAGCGGTTGAATACTTTAAGGAAAGCGTCCTGCATGGATTCTTCGGCATCCATTCTACTGCCTGTAATACGCAGGCAGGCCGTGTATAGCTTGGGTGCATATTTTTTGTAAAGGCGTAGTTGCGCCGGTTTGTTTCTGCGGCGGCAGGCCTCGATCAGGTATTCGTTTGATTCTTCCATTTGCTTATATAAACGATGAAGTATATACAAACGTTGCATCAGGGCAAAGTGTATATAAAAAAAAGAAAGGCATCATCGCGACGCCCCTCTCTCTGAACTAAAATGATAAAAATAAAAGTTATGTGGGAAGGTGTTATTCCATATTCTTAAGACTGATTTTATCAAAATTTAGTTCTGGCCTTGTTTCTGTACTTCGTCCTGAATTATATTTTTTCTCAATTTCTTTCACTCCGTCAAAGGTATTAACCTTAACCGTCAGCGTCACGTCTTCGCCATTCGTATTTATCTGCGACAAGTCGAAAGCTACGATTCCGTAACGCAGGTAGGATGAGTTATCCTTGAAGGCGTTGTGCCGGAACTCTACCCTGTAAGGGGTGTCCGACGCCGTCACGTCAGGTATAAGATTTACGAAATGTTTGACATTCCCGCTGAAGTAAGCCTTGAACAGTATATTAAGGAATCCGTCGCCTATCCACATACCGGCTATTCCTACAGGGTCGTTGCCGTACTCGGCGTCGTTGTCTTTCCCCATATTCGCAGCAAGTTGCTTGGTGAGGATCGTATCTATCCTGTTCAGTTTAACGGCGTGATCATAACCCTGGAAATTATCGCCCAGTATCGTATAATTGATCTGTACGCGCTGAGGCTTGTCCGGCCGGAAGTAAATATGCAGCGGAGCCGCCGGCCATAAGGTTGTACTATCGTCTAACGTAAGGTAAAACGTATCATCGCCCAACGGCCTTGCCGTAGCGATAGACATCCATACATTGTCTAAGGAATATCCATGATCATCATTCAGGCACGAATTAAACGTGAGGTTAGCCGCCGCTAACCCCGCTAATGCATAAAAAAATCTCAACGTCTTCATAGAATTAAATATCATTACATAAAAAGTTTCATAATCATAGATGTGGGCATGTGTAAAAATGCTGCAAAGGGAAATCTATAAAAAAGTTAATAATAATACCCGCACATATTAACAGAATGAAAAAACATACCTTTGTAATCTAACAAATTATTTAACAATTAGAGATGAAGAAGAATACGACTATCGCTGCCGGACTGGCAGCCGCGCTGCTTGGCGCATGTTCAGTGTCTGATAAAAAGTCAGACGGTAACGACACGGACAACCCGTTCTTTACGGAGTATACTACGCCTTTCGGAGTGCCGCCCTTCGACAAGATTGAGATCGGGCATTATAAACCCGCTATCTTAAAAGGTATAGAGGAGCAGTCAAAGGAAATAGAATCTATCGTCAGCCAAACGGAAGAGCCGACGTTTGAAAACACCATTGTCGCTTTGGATCAGAGCGGCGAACTGCTGAGTAAGGCTATAATCGTCTTTTCAGCCCAGAACAGCGCAAATACCAATGACGAGATGGAAAATCTCAGCCGGGAACTTTCGCCCCTGCTATCGCAACACAGTGATAATATATCGCTGAATCCGGCGCTGTTCGCCCGCGTAAAAACATTATACGACAAACGCTCAAGCTTAGGCTTAGACAAAGAGCAGGCTAAATTACTGGAAGAAACCTACAAGGATTTTGTGCGTGGCGGAGCCAACCTCAGCGTCGACGACCAGGCTAAGCTACGTGAACTGAACAGCCAGGTGGCTCTCTTGCAGCTAACCTTCGGGCAAAATATGCTGAAGGAAACTAACGCCTTCCAACTCATTATAGACAACGAGGCAGACTTGTCCGGCCTTACCGAAGCGCAGGTCGCCAATGCCGCCGATGCTGCTCAAAAGGCCGGATTGGAAGGGAAATGGCTCTTTACGCTGCAAAACCCCAGCATCATGCCTTTCTTGCAAAACTCCGACAATCGCCAGCTTCGCGAAAGGATATTGAAAGGCTATCTCATGCGCGGCAATAACAATAATGAGAACGATAACAAGGACGTAGTGAAACAACTCGTCACCCTTCGCCTCGAAAAAGCCAAGCTGATGGGATATGCCGATTTCGCTTCCTTCGTGCTCGAAGAACGCATGGCCAAGAACTCCAATAATGTCTATGCACTCTTAGACGAGCTCTGGACGCCTTCCATCAGGGTAGCCAAACAGGAACTGTCGGACATCCAGAACGAAATAAAGAAAGAGGGCAACACCTTTGCCGCCGAAGGATGGGACTGGCGTTACTACTTCGAGAAAGCCAAGAAAGCCAAGTTCGACTTGGACGAGGGCCAGGTTCGCCCATACCTCAAGCTCGAAAACGTTCGCGAAGGAGCTTTCTACGTAGCCAACAAGCTATATGGTATCACCTTCACGCCTATCGAAAACATACCGCTCCCGCATCCCGAAGCGCTGGCCTTTGAATGTACCGACGTCGACGGGACGCATCTCGGAGTGTTGTACATGGACTTCTTCCCGCGCGCAAGCAAACGGGGCGGAGCATGGTGCGGTGGCTACCGCTCTCAGAAATATAAAGACGGCCAGCGGGTAGCTCCCGTCGTCACCATAGTATGCAACTTTACGCCTCCTGCAGCCGGAGAACCTGCACTGCTGAGCGTAGACGAGGCCGAAACGTTGTTTCATGAGTTCGGACACGGGCTTCACAGTCTCTTCCGCGACGTCCATTACAGCGGAATAGCCGGTGTGCCCCGCGATTTCGTAGAGCTTCCCTCGCAAGTCATGGAACACTGGGTGCTGGAGCCTGAAGTCCTGAAGGTATATGCCAGACATTACCAGACAGGCGAAGAGATCCCTGCAGAATTGATCGGAAAATTAGACAAGGCGAGCAAATACGGTCAAGGCTTTGCCACCACAGAATACCTCGCCGCCTCGCTGCTGGATATGGATTATCACGTGTTGCAGAATCTGCCTGCCAATAAGGAAAACGTAAGCCTTGATGTGGTTGCCTTCGAGGCCGAAACCCTCAACAAACGCGGCTTGCTCCCGCAGATACCTCCACGATACCGCTCGACCTACTTCAGCCACACAATGGGCGGGGGTTACACTGCCGGATATTACAGCTATATATGGTCTGAAGTCCTCGATGCCGACGCCTTTGAAGCCTTCAAGGAAACAGGCGACATATTCAACCCCGAAGTGGCCGACCGTTTCCGTAAATACGTACTGACGCCGGGCGGTATAGACGACGCAATGGATATGTACAAAAACTTCCGCGGCAAGGAACCCGGAACAGGGCCTTTATTACAGAACAGGGGCTTGACGAATTGATGCGGCGGGAGAATATTCCCAATTAGAAAGGCCGGAACCGGGCGTTGCACTCCTCCCTGTTCCGGCCTTTTCCGTTCTCATTAGTGGCGGTCTTGTCAATAAAAACTTGTTGAACCTTTTACCTATAAAGAATTGAAAACTATTGTCCTATTTTCGATTCGTAAATGTACTGCAATTCCCACAAAGAGAAGGAGACGGAATGATAAGGCTTTGCGGACTGTTTGTTGCCCGGCGGTGTCGTTTTGTTAACAAATAGCGTATGAATTGTTCCCTCCCCCTTCAAGGAAGGTTATATTGCGAGGGCAGAACGCCAAATTCGTCCTTGAAGTATTTGCGGAAATACTTCGGGTTATTGAATCCTACCTCGTAGGCGATTTCCGATACCGTCAGGCGGCTTTCCTTCAAGAGCTGGGCGGCCCGCTTGAGGCGTATGATGCGGATAAACTCTATCGGCGTCTTGCCCGTTAGCGACGATAGCTTCTTGTACAGTTGCACGCGGCTCATTCCGAGTTCACGGCTTAGCTCTCCTACCGAGAGGCTGGGGTTGGAGATGTTTTCTTCGGTATATTCTATGGCTTTCTTTATTAACTGCTCGTCGAGGGAGTTTACGGCTATTTTCGATGGCTCTATGCGTATTTGTTTATCAAGCAAGTCTTGTTTGAGTTTGTACAGCTCTATCAGGTTGCGTATCTTGACTTGCAGGATGTCCTGGTTAAACGGTTTTGTGATATAGTCGTCGGCTCCGGCGGTTAGTCCTTCGAGCTTGCTTTCTTCGCCTGTCTTTGCCGTTAGGAGGATGAGGGGTATGTGCGACGTGCGGATGTCGTTTTTTATCTTCCTGCTCATTTCTATCCCGTCCATACGCGGCATCATTACGTCCGAGATAATAATGTCGGGCATTTCCCTTAGAGCCGTCTCTAATCCTTCTTCGCCGTCGGCAGCTTGCAGTATGTCGTAGCTTTCCTTAAGGCGGGAGCTGATAAGGTCTCGCAGGTCTTTATTGTCTTCCACGATGAGGAGCCTGGGGGAGTTGTCGCGCTTGAATTGGGCGTCGAAGGCGGCGTCTTCGGCGTTCGTATCTCTCTCGTCAGGCAACGTGGCGGATTTGCCTGCCTCACGGCTTATGTCTAAGGGGAGTATTACTACAAAACGGGAGCCTCCCTGCGGTATGTTTTCGGCCCATATCTCGCCACCGTGCAGCGTCACGAACTCTTTTGATATATGCAGGCCGATTCCGCTGCCCTGGTAATTATTGTCGCCGTCTTCGCGTTTTACACGGTAGAAGCGTTCGAATATATTTTTCAACTCGTTCTCCGGTATGCCGATGCCGGTGTCGGTGATGTCGATGCGTATACTGTTCCCGTCCGCTTGCGAGAGGCTGACTTGTATGGAGCCTTCGGCGGGAGTAAACTTGTAGGCGTTTGAGAGGATGTTGATGAAGACTTTGGATAATTTTTCGGCGTCGAACGACATGTACAGTTGGTCGGCGTCGGTCTGGAAGTCGAAGGAGATACCTTTTCTTGCTATTCCGGCGGCGAAGAGCTCTACCTGCTGCTTTATGAAAAGGACGATGTCGCCGATTGACTTATGGAGCATAGGCGCGCCGGCATCTAATTTGCGGAAGTCGAGCAGTTGGTTGACTAACGTCAGCAGATGGGTGGCGTTACGGCGTATGATGGCGAGGAGTTCTTTATCTTCGTCCGTTTTTGTTTTATTGAGAAGATCTTCCAACGGTGAAAGGATTAGTGTTAGCGGCGTGCGGAACTCGTGGCTGATATTGGTGAAAAAGCGCAGTTTCATCTCGTCCATCTCCATATGTTGCCTGACTTGCATCTTCTCCCTGGCATCGGATAGCTTCCTCTCCGAGCTTTTGCTTATACGGCGGAAGACGCATGCGGCGCCTGCAAGTGCAACGACGGCGTATAGCGTCCATGCCCAGACGGTTCTCCAGAACGGAGGCAGGATGTTTATGCGGACTACTAACGGCTCGGAGCTTTCTACGCCGTCGTTATTGACGGCCTTCAGGTATAGGGTATACTTGCCGGGGTTGAGGTTGGTGTAGGTGACTCTGCGGCTGTCGCGACCTGTTTCAAACCATTGGTCGTTGAATCCTTCGAGCTTGTAGTAGTAGCGCGATTTGTTGGGTATGCAGTAGTCGAGAGCAGCGAACGACAGGGTGAAGTAGTTATCCGTATAATGGAGGTTGATTTCTTTCGTCTGGGCGATGCTCTTGTCCAATATTATGCGGCCCTTGTAAGGCTCCTGCGGCCTGATGCTTTTGTTGTATATCTGAAAATTCGTTGCGATGATGTGCGGGATGTTATTGTTGTAGATGATGTCGGTAGGGGTGAAGATATTGTACCCATACGAGCCTCCGAATATAAGCTCGGAGCGCGAGGAGAAACAGGCGGCGTTATAGTTGAACATATCGCCCTGAAGCCCCTCCGAACTGTCGTAGCTCAGGAGGTCGTAGAAGTAGCCGGGCTTCTCGTTGGAGACGGATACCTTTACTTTCGTAAGGCCGCGGTTAGTCGCTATCCACATATTGTGCTCCGAATCCTCCAGTATGCTTTGTACGAGTTCGGACGATAGCCCGCTGCCGGAGATAAAGACCTGTATGTTCCCGGCGTATGGGTTGAAGACGAAAAGACCGTTCTTCGTACCTATCCACAGCAGTCCGCGACTGTCTTCGTACAGGTTATTGATGTCGTTACGGCTTAGCTGTATGTCGTCGAATATTTCCTTTTCGTACAAAGCCAGGCTGTCGCTTTCGGTATCATATACGTATAGGCCGCTTTGCGAGCCGATGAGCATGTCGCCCGACTTTGTTTCTATTATGCTGTAAACAGAGCCTTTGGTATCGAGATGCTTGATCTTCTCTCCGCTACGGGTGTCGAGCGTCACGACGCCTCCGTTGAGCGTCCCGACCCAGAGGTTATTCCGGCGGTCGCATCTGAGCACCCAAGCGTTGTTGTCGGTCAGTATGCCGGGGCGGGTGGCGGCGTTGTAGTGAGTGAACGTCTTCCCATCGAAACGGTCAAGACCTGACAAGTAATAGCCTATCCACAAACATCCCTGAGCGTCGCCCGCCAGGCTTACGATTATATCCCCCGCCGGAGAATTATCGTCGTCCGGCTTATGCGTGTACGAGACGTATTCGCCCTTCCCGCGGTCGAAGTATAGCAGCCCGCCCCCATTTGTTCCGAGCCATAGGTTATTGTCCGATGATTCGTAAAAGCAGTTAATATCCCTGAAAGGCATCTCGATTTTCTCCGTCCTCATATTAAATTTATAGATACTCTCGTGATAGTAGCAGACGCCTTTCTTGTATGTCCCTATCCAGACGATTCCCGTATTGTCGCGGTAGATGCTCTTTATGGCGTTTTCGCCGAGGCTGTGCGAATCTTGTTCATCGTGCAGGAGGATAGATATTACCCCTCCCGCCGACTTGCTGATCAGGTTTACGCCGCCATGGTCGGTGCCGACCCATATATTCCCCTTGTCGTCTTCCTCGACAGCCGTAACGACGTTGTTGGATATCCGGTAAGGCTGAGCGGCCGAGGTTGAGTAATTCCTCCATACGTCGCCCGTAGCGTTGTAATGAGCCAAGCCGTAATGTATGCCGATGCCGTAGACCCAGACGTCGCCCGAAGCGTCGATGAATAGCCTGAGATTCCTTTCGCTTCGCAAACGTGCGGCATGATGGAGGGTCGAATCGCGCCTGATTATCTTGTTCGATTGAGCTTCCATACATTCCACAACGCCGTTATCGAACAAAAACCAATAGCGGTTCTGCCCCTGCCGAATGTCGCGGATCACCCCGTCGCTGAGGCCCCCCGGTTCGCCTTGCTTAAACACGGTACGCCGACCGCTTGCCACGTCGTACTTCCTGACATCGCCGTGAGCGGCAAACCAAAGATTTTTCCCAAAATCAATATACATAACCGCTTCGGAAGAGTTCCAGAAGTCCGCCGCCCCCGAATACTTCTCAAACCAAGCGTCGACATCCTCCTCAAACCGCTCGGTAGACGGATTATAGATGCAGTAACCCGAACGTGTCTTTATCCACAACATCCCATCCTTATCCTCCTGTATGATCTGGACGTCATTATTGGACGTATTATGCGATTCGGCCGACAAATTCTGCTTATACGTTATTATCTCGTACCCGTCGTAGCGATTAAGGCCCGACGGCGCGCCGAACCATATAAAGCCCGCCCTGTCCTTGTAAATACATTTAATCTCGCTGTTCGAAAGTCCCTTCGACGCATCCGTAGTGTTAAACCTATAAGTATCGACCGAGGCCGCCGGCTCCGCCCGAAGCATAAAAGCGCAACAAAAGGAAAGGAATAAGATACGTTTTATCATGGTCTACTCTTAGTTTGTAAACGCAATATTACAAAAAAAACAAACACCTCCCCCGCTGCCGTCCGCCCCATCGCCTCTCCCAAAGGCATACTGATAGTAAGGGGCGACACAGGCCGGACACAAAAGGTAATCCTCCGGTAAAACGCCCCGGCATTGAACTAAACTGATAATTCCCTTGAAAATCATGGCGGGGTATGGAAATATGTTGGTAACATAGAACTCTATGTTGGTAACATAGAACTCTATGTTGGCAACATACAACCCTATGTTGGTAACATAGAACTCTATGTTGTCAACATACAACCCTATGTTGGTAACATAGAACTCTATGTTGGTAACATAGAACTCTATGTTGGCAACATATATAATGGATAATGACAATTATTGTACGTTTCTTGCCTTAAGGCTTAACGTTTTGGGACAAATTTTCCTTTATTGGGTGAGGATGAAGCGGATGCTGACGCCGTAGTTGGAGTTGGAGGTGGGATAGGCTGCGCTGGAGATTAGCGGCTCGTTCATTTCCCAGTCGTAGAAGGCGCGCAGGGTGAGCGAACGGCTGACGCCGTAGTCTGCGGAGAAGCGTATCATGTTAGCTTTGTTGCCGCTGGTGGCTTGGGTCAGGGATTCCTGTATCTTGCGTATGAGGGATTGGGTTTTGCGATAGGAGTAGTCTAAGCGCACGGTGAGGTCGTTGCTGAAGTTTTGCGCGGGGCGCATTTTGAGGACTTTGTTGAACTCGGTGAGCTTATATCCTACGCCTACGACTATTTCGTCGGTGCGCGAGTCTACCATCTGGAATGAAGATATGTTGAGGTTTAGGCTGCGGTTGGTGCGGTAGGAGGCGCCTAAGGTGATGTTGTTTATAAGCGTTCCGTCGACGCCGATGAGGGGGACGAAGCTTTCGGTTATGTCGACCGAGGCGATGCTGTAAGGCGATGAGGGCGAGGGATTGCCGGTCAGTACGTCCTGTACGAATCCGAGGTTGTTCCCTGCATCTATCCAGTTGAGGTACGACGAGTAGCCACCGACTCTGTATGCCGAGTTGTACTGATGACTAAGCGTGAGGGTCTTGAAATGTGTTTTTATTATCGGCAGGCGTATCAGTCCGTCGTAGGATATGCGCCAGTTGGGTAGCAGGGAGGAGAGGGAGGGGAAGGGCGAGAGGGATATGCGATTCGCGTCCTTACCTGTGTATGCGGCCAGGAAAGCGGGGATGAGTACGTCGGTGGAGTTGAGGTTCACGTTCCCGTTCTCAAGGGCGGGGTTATAGGGTTGGTTGGCGATTGAGGTGTTGGCCAGGAAGCCCGCGTTGGGGTATGTCGTTGCGGAGTAGCTGCGGTCTAAGCGTTGGGCTATCACGGTTCTGTTTTTCAGGAAGGCGTCGAATGTTTCGGATGCGTATCCGTTGGCCATGGTGCCGGTTTTTTCGAAGAAGGAGCCTAAGGATATGGTGGTCATCATGAAGTTACCGCCTCTTATTTCAGGCATTCCGCTGTACATGTATTGTATCTCTGTTCTCTTCGTGTCTTCGCGGTCGGCGCGGAGGGTGATCCTCAGTCCGGTGATGGGTTCGAGGGTCATGTCGAGGGTTAGTTTCTCGGTTCGGTTGATGATTGCAGGGTTGATGTTTGATTGGTTCATTACCAACCAGTCTTTTTCGTATAGTTTGTCGATATAGCTACGGCTCACGTCTCCGAAGGCGAATCCTATGCCGGGTGCGAAGCCATTGCCTGTGCGCCCCTGTCCGAGTATGTCTCCCACTTCGGGACGGAAGCCTGGTATCATCATTCCCCCTCTTGAGGCATACGATACGTTGATTTGCCTGACGAGCATCATAAGGTAGATGCTACGTTCGGCGGCTTTGTAGAAGAAGTTTTCCGCAGGAGGAGGCAGTTCCTTGAATGTCATGGCGAGGAGGGCGGTATCCTTGTTCTCGATCCTGACGCGGATAAAATCGACGGGCTTGTACTTAAGGCGGTAGATGCGTCCGTTGGCGTCGCGCGCCGAAATAACCAAGCGTTTGGTGAGCATGTCGTGCTGTACGATTGTAGCGCTGTCGGGACTTAGCCGAATTGTCTTTTCGACCTTCAGGGCTTCCCTCTTTTGTGCCGGAGCGTTGCTGCGGGATGAGGAGCTGTACTTTTGATCTATGTTTTTGAGGAATTTATTCTTGCCGTATAAAGATTGCAGGTTGAAGGAGCCGTTTATCGCCAGCGAGTTTTCGTTCCTTATTGAATTGCCTATCTCGATGCTCTCGTCTATGGCCGCGCCGCGATCCCAGTTGTAAGAGGCATTGTAAGTGGCCGAGCTATTGATCCAGTCGAGGACAGGGATTAGTTGGAAAGGCAGGCGGTAGGTCAGGCTTGCGCTCTGGTTATATCTCATCGGCCTTCCGAGATCGGCTATGCTCTGTTGCACGGAGTCTTTCCATACCTGGTATTTGTCAGGGTTCAAGGCTTTGTTTACCTGCACGTGCGGCTCTTCGATGCGTGCGTTAGTACCCGACGTGAAAGTCGCCCTGAGGTTGTTTGTAAAGTTCCAGTTCAGGCTGAAAGCCCTGTCCCATAAAAAATTCTGGCTGAAGGAAAGCAGGTTGCTCTTGTCCGACGACGAAGGGTTGTTGAGGTTGCGCATCTGCATCTCGTAGTAGTTGCGCATCATGGAGGTCTGGAAGGAGATACTCGCCGGCAGATAGTTTATGCTCAATTGCTTGATGTAACGTGTATACCCATTATCCACCTTCAGCTTGGCGAAAGGACGGAAGGGCGGGAGGTAAGGGGTATAGTTGTAGGCGAAGTTGGCGTTGTAATCCTTTGTCGTTTCGTATTCGACATCCGGTTTGTTGCGTTGGTTCTCGCTATACGAATAGCCGAAGCTAAAGTTTGCCGGGTCGTAAGGCATGGGCGTCTTGCTCCTTATGTTCACGTTTACGTTATTAAAGGCTATGCTTTTGACGGTAGATCTCTCGCGGGCGAAGCTGATGACGGAGTCTTTCTCCGCACGTGTTTCGACGGCATCTATGGCGTCTTTGAGTATGATGTCCTTGTCTAAGGGATTGTATTTGGGGTCTATGATTTCCTTCGAGAAGGCGTAATACAGGGGGATGCTTACCTGCGCCTTTTCGGGGAATAGTTTGCCGAGTTCCATATTTGCGGCTACGCTGTATTGTTTGTATTCGTCTATTCGGCGTTGGTTTATGGACTGGTCAAGTCCGCCGAAGCCGGCCGTCTCGATTCGTCCCGCCATATTGAACGTACCGAGGTCGGACAGCGCTATGTTGAGGTTGGCATTAGCCGCCCAGCCGCCTTCTTCGTTGAAGTCCGAGAGGCGCAATTCGTTCACCCATATCTCTGCGCTCTTTATATCCCTCGTTTTATTCCTCACCCCGATCATGATAATCTTCACTTCCGAGAGGCTCGGATTACCTACGACGCCGATGCTGTTGCGCGTATTGTCGGGGTCATATCCCGAATAAACGCTTTGGAAGGAGACGCCGTTCTGCCCTGCGCGCCGGTCACTGTTACGTTTCAGTTTAAGGTCGGTCAATACTTCGAGCCTGAAGTCCATCATATTCTCCGAGGGCCAGACGGCTTCTGCCGGCAAGTATGAGGCGCTACCGTCGCGGTGCCGCGTCAGTTGCAGGGGCGTTTCATATTCGTAGTAGTTGTTTTTATAGTCGGAGCCTAAGCGTATGAAGACGGACAGGTCGTTATCGGCCAGTCCGGTTACGTCGTCGATAAACGCCTCGCCATGGATAAAGAGCTGCATTCGTTTATACTGCCTCATGTCGTAGTAGGTGCTTTTATACACCGCACGGGCATCCTGCGAGCCGAGGTTGGTTACTTTCATCGAAAGCGACTGTTCGTTTTGCTGAACTATCTGAGGCTGGCCGGGGTCTATCATCCTGGATACTCCGGGCGGCAGCGTGTAGTTGACCGGTATACGGTTTGAGTTCTCTTCGACGTTAACCGATGAGACATCTAAGGTTGCGCCCGGAGACGGAGGCATGGAAGGATTGGACAAGTCCTGCGTGTAAGTCCTCCACTCTCCCCTGACAAGTTCGAATGTTCCGAAGCGTAGTATAGTCGTGTCGCTAAAGCCCGTCATATACATACGCATGAAGCGTATGGTCTTGAAATCGCTTATAGAGCCGACGGCTTTGTCGTACTGTTTAACAGGTATCTTGAACTGATACCAGTTGACGGTTTCGGTATCGCCGTTCTCAAGCTTGACCCTCGCCTCGCGCTTGTTAACGATATAGTTGGCGCCTACTTCCATATCTTGCGGACGCATGGAGATTTTATATTGGAAATAGCGTTCGTTTTCGTTCATGGTGTTATCCTGGTTGAAGTCTTCGACGTCGGGAGTTGTGCGTGCGGAGGCTATGTACTGTTGTGTTTCGACGGCGGCACTGTTGCCTTCCGTCCCGTTGTAATATTTGTATCGTTCGAGGATGCTCACTTCGTCCCTGTCGAGTTCCGTACCCCGATAGTGTCGGAAGTTATCGCCGGCAGGGTCGCGCCTGAACTGTTCGAGCGCCTCAGGCAGGAGCCTGCCCTGAAGCTTGAGCAGGTAGTCGCTGTAAGCAGGGTAGGACAGTTCTTCTTCGGAAGACAGACCGTTGAAGCCTACATCCTGAAGCCTCCTCGACCCGGCGGTATTGTCAAAGGCGTAAACTGTGCTCTGCGTCCTGGGGACTTTACCCCATACCGTGTATTCAACCTTAGTCGTATCCCCGTCTATGGGCAGACCGTTTTCGAAGAACTTCTTCTCGTCCTTAAGCACATCTTCCGATATTTCGCCGAGGTTGAAGTAAAGGTCTCCTCCCGAAGAGTTGGGCTTGTAGATATAAGGGTCGAGCATCCAGAACTCTATGTACTCGATGTTTGCCGCCTCGAAATCGCTCTGGTCAATGTTGCGCATCATGCCGCCCCAACGCTTTTCAGGGTTTGTAAGCGTACCGTCGGGATTCATGCCGTCGGCGTCGAGGTTATACGGGCCGCGCGTGCCGGGGTAAAAGGCGACGTTGAGCGCCGGCAGTATATTGCTCTCGTTGTAGCCACGTTCCCGGTCGGGAAACAGCTCGTCCATGAGTATCGCCCTGACGTAATGGTTCGACAGTTGCTGCTTGTCGCGCTTGATATGCGCAGGAGCCAAGTTGGAATTTGGGCGCGTAAACATGCCGTCGATATAGTACCAGGCCATAAGGGCGCGGTTTTTACCGTAGTCGAGGTTGTTGACTAATCCCGCTTCAGGGAAAGCTGCGCCTGCGCCGGGTTCGTAAGGTGCGCTCGACAGGTTCCACGGGAATGGATTGAGAAGGTCGAAACTGCTCTGTGTAGATTCAAAGTCGTCGAGATAGGAATACTTTCCCGTATACTCGTTTTCGTAGTGGCCGGCTATGAGGTGTGCAAATTCTGCGTTGAAGGATATCTGGCTCGGCTTGCTGAGCGTCAGCAGCGGCAGTTTGTCAAGCATATTGGTCAGCCACTGGCTTTCCGTTTTGTACGAAGCGTTCAGTCCCCACAGCATATTGCGGATAGACTCTTCGCCGAAGGCCGTCTTGGTCGTCAGCGGCATTTCGGACAGGTACATTATTGTACCACCGAGACTGAAGTCGCGGTTGAACTGATAATTCATATCAAGCCCCATCATCGTTTTGCGTTGCATACTGTAAAGCGACTGGTTTTCGAGGCTCACGCTCACAGGCGCTCCGCCCGATATTATGCCTTCGTTGAGTATGGTGACGATACCTGAGGCGTAGTCTACTATATAGTCTACGTTTTCAGCCAACACCTGTCCGCCTGCCGTCACGCGTACCGAACCGCGGGCCACGTTGGTGGCGTTGAGCTGTATCTCCGAACCCGACGAGGCTTTGTACTCGCCACGCAGTATGAACTTGTTTTTCTCGGCAATCTGCCGTGCGACGGTGAGCGTCGAATCGTACAGTTCCTGGTATACGTATTTGCCGGCGATAGAGGCGTCGCCTATTTTCTCGCGCAGGTGCGAACCGAAGGGCTCTATGACGGAGAAGACGACACGTCCGTTCTCCGGCAGAATAGTATAGCCCTCCACGAAGTCGTAGAAACCGTCCGGAAACGGTTCGTTCTTCATGTCCAGACGGTCGGCGTTCATCACCTTGAGCAGTATCTGATCCTTGACGGCGCCTTCAGGCATGTAGTTGATGTACGTTCCCGTCGTATCGCTTTGGTATAGTACGTCGAGGCGGAATTTTTCCCTCTGCACGGCGTAGGCGTCGAGCGCGTATATGTTTTTCATCATCAGATCCCAGTACATCATACCGGGCGACATGGACGTGCCTTTGAGCAGTTTGACGTATATGTTTGCGGTCGTTTCATTGGCGTTGTCGGTCGAAAACTCGCCTACCTGGTAAGCTGCGCCGTTGTACTGGAAATCGTATGCTACGGCAAGCGATTCGTCGGGCTGCAACGGCACGTTGAGCGATATGTAACCCAACTGACGGTTGACCTTGTACTCCGATTCCGAGAGCAGGCGGGCACTTTCTATCTTTTCATAATCGCGGCTCCCTTCCATTATAGCGCTCAGAGCCTGGTTGACGGAGCTGCTTTGGCGTGCGCCGGTAAATTCGTTGAGCAGCCTGCGGTAAAGGTTGTTGGCATCGTTGTAGGATATGGCCATCGAACCTGTGGGGCGCACCTGAGCCGTGTTGCCTATCCTGTTGTATTCGCCGAGGTCAGTGAAGGCCACTATGTTTCGCGCCTGGTTGAAGTTGCTCCGTTTGTTTGTTATCCACACCTCTATCCGGTTGATGGTTACAGATGAGCGGATGTAAGGCAACTGTCCGAGGGCGTAGTCGTAGCTGTCGCGGAAGTAATGACCGAGGAAGAAGTGACGGTTTTCATCATACCTGTCTATCGGAATCTCGAAGGGCTTGGTCTGCACTCCGCCTCTTGAATTGACCGTCTGCGACTGCGATTCCTGCTGCGCCAGCAAGGCGTTAAGTCGCAGTTTGCCGAACTGGAGGTCGGCTTTGGCGCCAAATAGGGCTGCTCCGCCGTGGATGAGGCTGTTGCGGGTGTTCATACTGACGTTGCCGGCTTCTATGGATTTGACTATCTCGTCTTCTTCGCCCGTATAGGCTAAGCGGAGGCGCTTGGAATCGAAGTCGAAGGACGTCTCTGTATTATAGTTCATCCCGAAGTTGACCTTTGTCCCCACGCTCGCCTGGACGTTGAGCTGCACGTCCTGCTCGAAATTAAAGTACGAACGGTTGCGCGCCCTTTCCGGCAGCGAGGGATTATCCGTTTTGTTCTGTTTGATTCCCAGCCTTAGTTCAGCCGAACCTTGCGGGCGCACCCTGACGCCGCCTTTGCCGAATATCCTGTCCATCGGGCCGATGTCGAACTGCATGTCCATGATATTGAACTCCCTGTTTTGTTCCTGGAGGAAAGTCTCTTCGTTTCTCTGCCTGAAATAGGAGCGCATGGACTGTTCCATCTCGTAATTGCGGTATTCTTCGGGTGTCAGCCTGAGCGGCGTGCCTATCTCGGAGTCTCCTATCTGCGTCTTGATGATGTATGCGCCCGAACGGAGGTCGTATTCTATCGAAGTCTTGACGTTGTCCGGCGAACGCAGGTCGGCGGGCGGCTTCATCAGTAGGTCTTGGTAATCCTCCGGCATGGTCTTGGCCACGGGATAGCGCGGGGGTACGGTATCCCCCTCCTCTATTCCGGGCTGTGGAAAGGAAACGGTATATTCCGTACGGTGGGCATTGAGCGACAGTATGCCGACGGCGAGGAATACGACTGCCGGAATGACGGCGTATTTGCGTTTACTATTCATCTAAAGCATCCTCAACGCGCTCTTTATGACTTGTTCGACGGGCATAACGGGCGAGCTTTTCAGTATAGACAGTACAACTTTCTGTGAGGCGGGTTTCTGGAATCCGAGCATGACAAGCGCGGCTACGGCTTCTTCCACCACGTTGGCGTTACCGAGCAGCGCAGCGCCGACAGTCGACAAAGCGTCGCCCGTCTGCGCCACCTTGTTCTTGAGGTCGACTAAGATACGTTGCGCCGTTTTCAGACCTATGCCCTTCACGGCCGTGAGCGCCGCCTCGTTGTTTGAAGCTATAATCTGCACAAGCTCCACCGGCGGGTAAGAGGACAGTATAGTACGCGCCGTATTAGGCCCTACGCCCGATACGCTTGTCAGCATAAGGAATAGTTCGCGCTCCCGGGTCGAGGCAAAACCGTACAGCAGGCGGGCGTCTTCGCGAATTACTTCATACACATATATCTTCCCATGCTTTTTGCCGTTGTATGCGCTGAAGGTGTGCAACGATATATGCAGTTCGTAGCCGATGCCCGAACATTCCATAACCATGCGCGCCGGAGCAAGTTCGGCTATTTCTCCGCTTATATATTCGATCATGATCTTGTCTTCTTTATTTATCTGCATAATAACGTGGAATGAAAGCCTTTTATTGTAAACGTGATAGAATAGCCCGCCTGATGCGGCGGGATGCAAAGGCAGCGCGAAAAAAAGCCGTCCCCCGATGCCCGACACATCGAAAACGGCTCTCTGTACATCAAACACTGTACGCGCCAAGCACTATTTTTTCGCACCCAATTCCGCCTGCATCCGTTCGAGTTTTATTCCTCTCCGCAAACAATGCAGGAAATAAATTGTTTGCAAAAAGTAAGAACTAAAATGGGGACTATTCTATTTCAGTTTTTGCTTTTTTTGTTTCTAATCTCTACAAATAAATATGGGATACCTAAACACTTACGCAAATTAAGTATTCGGCGAAGTACACCATATCGCGCTTCATCCACCAAGCATGCAATAGTGTTCAGAGAATATCGGTATTAGAATCGTTAATACGGTTCGTGATGTATGCTTCATAGGGTATGAGGGTCTATTGAGTAGGCATACGCTAGGCTATACTAAGGGTCGCAATTCGTCCACTGTCCGGGTAATAGCTGACAGAGATTATTGTTTTTGCAATCGTTAATTCGGTTCAGGACATCGGTGAGCCATCTGTTAGGATTGAGGTTGTTGATTTTACAGCTACCCAGCAGGGAATAGATGATGGCAGTACGTTTTGCGGCGTCGTGGTTTCCGCAGAAGAGGTAGTTTTTCCGTCCCAGAGCCAGCGGTCTTACCCCGTTTTCGGCTTCATTGTTGTCTATGAGGTACCTTCCGTCAATCACATAACGCACTAAGCGGGGATATATACTATAGGTGTAAGCGATAGCCTGTCCCTG
>JAIRZN010000036.1 GCA_031267205.1 Tannerellaceae bacterium
AAGAGGATGGCGTTTTTGACTATGGACAGACCCAGGCCGGAGCCTCCCGTGTCACGTGTGCGGCCTTCGTTGATACGGTAGAAGCGTTCGAATATACGGCTGAGGTGTTGTTCTTTCACGCCGACGCCGGTGTCGTAATAGGAGAAGTAGAAATAATGCTCGTCTTCGGCATATTGGCTGATTTGTATGTCGATGTCACTGCCGGCGTAGCTGATGGAATTATCCGTCAGGTTGCGGAAGATGGAGTACAGAAGCGTATAGTTGCCCATTACGGTAAGGCCGTCAGGTATGGATGATGTGAATGTGATATGCTTGGCCGCGAGCTTATCGCTGAGGTCGATACGCACTTCGTTGACTAATAGCGACAGGTTTAGCTTTTCTGTCGTAAACTGCGAGGGGGCTTCCTCTATTTTACTGATTATGCTTACGTCGTCGATCAGATTCGACAAGCGTATTGTTTGCAGGAAAGCCCGTTCGACGAACTGTTTCTTTTTGTTTTCGTCAAGTTCATAGCTGTTCAGCGTTTCTAAGTATCCGCGCAGGCTTGTGACGGGGGTGCGCAGTTCGTGAGCTATGTTGCTTGTCATTTCCTGTTTCATGAGGCGCGTTTTTTCGGCTTTGCTTATGTCCTTGACGATTATCTCGAAGCTATTGTCTTCAAATATGATGGGTTGTACGGAGAAGGCCTTGCCGTTTTTAGTGATTTGAAAAACTATATGATTGCTCTCCCTGTCCTTGTTGTTAAGGAAATCGGTTACAGGCTTAAATACACGGTCTTTGAGTATATCTTCCGCGTCAAAGGTCGGATGGTCGGTTATCAGGTTGATGTATTGTATGAAGCATGTGTTAGCATATATTTTTTTCATATCGGGATTGAAGATACAGAGGCCCTCGCCTGAGAAGCGGAAATGGCGTATGAGTTTTTCGCGTTCTATTTCTATATTCTTCTTGCTGTTTTCCATCTGCTTGAAGATGTCGATAAGCTCGTTGCCTATTTCGCCGAGTTCATCTTCACGGAAGCGGATATTTTCGGGGATAGGTTGTCCTTTTTGTATCTTGGAGGAAAAGAGCTTGAGCTGAAGGATTGATTCGCCGAAGCGTCCGGCGACGTAATTGATGAATATCAAGACTACGAGAAACAGGGCGATAATCATGTACACAAACAGGTTGCCGGCTTTCAGCATATTGCGCGTTTCGGTGTTATAAGGTAAGGCGACGCGCACGTAGTAAGGCTGGAAGCGTCTTGCATAATAGAGGTATTCCCGGTTGGTATGGACGGACATCCTGACGTTTGAGCCGTAGGAGGAGTAAAGGGCGTTCATGATTTCAGGCCGGCTGAGGTGATTCTCCATACTGTCGGACGCCACTTCGTTGTCGAACAATACAACGCCCTCGTCGCTGATGATGGATATACGTATGTGCTCCGGCATAAGGAGGCTGAGGCTGTCTAATTTATCAGGGTCGTTGTTTTGTCCGCTTTGGTCTATAAACTTATGGATGATCTCCGTATATCCGTCGAGGCGGGCTTCAAGGTCTGCGCGGCGGAATATACGTTCCTGCCTGCGTTCAATCAGTATGGCGCCCACTGCAAACAGGACGGATATAAGCAGGAAGTATCCGAAGATACGCCGGCGGTAGCTTGTCTTAACGTGAAGTTTCATCAATGTATACCTTTAGCAGGGTTAAACATATATCCGTAGCCGGTGCGGTTGACGATGCAGGCGGAGTAAGCGCCTATCTTTTTCCTGAGCCTGGCGATGTGTACGTCTACGGTTCTTTCCAGGACTATGCCCTCGTTTCCCCAGGCGCGGTCGAGTATATCCGTGCGGGAGAATATTTCTCCCTCGTTTTGCATAAGCAGCAAGAGGATATTGTATTCCGTCTTTGTAAGCTCTACCGCATTACCGGCGATGGAGAGCGTTTTAGTGCGGCGGTCTACCAGCAAGTCGTTTACTTGCAGTATATCCGGCGGAGCCTGTGCAGGCGCATTCAGTCGCCGTAGCACGCTTTTCACCCTGGCGACGACCTCCTTGATTGAGAAGGGCTTCGGTATATAGTCGTCGCCTCCGATAGAAAAGCCCGTAAGCATATCGTTTTCGGTATCACGTGCGGTTAGGAAGATAACCGGCGTCCTATTGCCCTCTTTACGCAGATAGTCGGCCATTTTGAATCCCGACATACCTCCCATCATCACGTCCAGCAATATCAGCCGGTGTTTGGGCGAGAGTATACGCAGCGCCTCTTCGGCCGAGTCGGCTATGTCGATGTTATAGCCTTCATTCTCTAAGTTAAATTGCAGGATTTCGCGTATGTCCGCTTCGTCGTCCACAATCAGTATATGCGCGTTATCATTCTTTATTTCCATGCCGTATATCTTTGCCCTCGATCAGGTAAATCGCAGCTTCGGCTATATTGACGGCATTGTCGCCTATACGTTCGAGATTATGCGAAATAGCATTGGTATGTATCATATTCCTGATTTCGGATTTACTAAGTTTCCTGTCCTGAAATTCTTCCTGTAAATATAGGCTTATTTGGTGGAATAATTCGTCTACGCAGTCATCTTCCTCAATCACGCGATAGGCCGTGTCGCTGTCTTCGTTCGAGAACGAGAGGATAGAATTACGCAGCATATCGCCGACATGTTCCATCATTGTGCCGATACGGCTTTTCAATTCCCCGAAACCAGGGTGATCGAAGTCGGTCACGCGGAGGAAGTGCATTACATTGAACAGCATATCGCCTATGCGTTCGAGGTTGGTCGTCACATCCTGATAGGTAATAATTTTCCTGAGGTCGGCGGCTTTGGGATTAAACTGGAAGATGATGAAGACAGCCTCTTCCCTGATCTTTATCTCCAGCCGGTCGAGTATAGTCTCGTTCGCTTCAGCCTCTTCATATAGCTGTTCGACGGCATTGTTCTTTAGTAGCTTGCCGGTTATCTGCCATTGCGTAAGCGCAGTCTTTGCAAGCAATTCAAAGTCATGCAGCAGCAAGTCCAATTGTCGTGTTTTCATATTTGCCATATCCGTAATTATTTTAGTGTCCTTTATCCGAAAGACCCCGTCAGGTAATCCTCCGTTCGTTTGTCCTTAGGCTTGGTAAACATCTGCTTTGTCGGGCCAAACTCAATAAGTTCTCCGAGATACATAAACATCGAGTTGCATGAAATACGGGCGGCCTGCGACATATTGTGCGTCACGATGACGATAGTATACTCCTTTTTAAGTTCAAGTATAAGTTCCTCAATGCGGGCTGTCGATATTGGGTCGAGAGCCGAGGTAGGCTCGTCCATCAGCAGCAGTTCGGGCCTCAGGGCTAACGTCCGGGCGATGCAAAGACGTTGCTGCTGGCCTCCGGAGAGGAACGTTCCCTTTTTGCCGAGCGAATCCTTCACCTCGTCCCAGAGGTTTACCTCGCGCAAGCTTTTTTCCACTACGCAATCTTTCTCCGCCTTACTGAGGGGGATATTATTCAGCCGGTAGCCTGCCAGGACGTTGCCGTATATGCTCATCGTCGGGAAAGGGTTAGGGCGTTGGAAGACCATGCCGGCAAGGCGGCGCACCATCATAGGGTTCATCCTGAAAATGCTTTGGCCCTTGAGGAATATATCGCCCGTGGTGGTAATGTCGCGATATAGCTCATGCAGCCGGTTTATTGCGCGTAAAAGGGTGCTTTTGCCGCATCCCGAAGGACCCATGATGGCGGTGACGGTATTTGGGCTTACGCTTGCGCTCACCTTGTCGACGGCATTCCTTCCGCCGCCGTAGGATACCGAGACGTCCTTCAGTTCCAATATATAATCGGTGTTCACTGTATTTTCCATTTGGATGCAATGCTTTTGGCCAGGATGTTTATACCCAGTACGGCAAGTAACAGCAGCAACGACGACGCCCATATGAGGCCGACGAGGTTAGGGTCGTTGTAGAACTCCCATATCAGCAACGGTACGGAGCTTACGGGCCGCGATATGTCCCAGTTGACTGTCGCCGCTCCGAGTATGGTTACTAACAGCGGCGCCGTCTCTCCCATAACGCGCGAGATAGCCAGCAAGGCTCCTGTGAACAGTCCGCTGAAGGCTGACGGCAGCAGTATACGTAACACGACCGACATATACGAGCCTCCGAGCGACAATCCCGCCTCCTTCAGCGAGACAGGTAGCATCTTCAGGCTCTCCTCAGTCGAACGGACTACCATAGGCAGCATCATCACAGCCAGGGCGACGCCGCCGGCTAAGGCCGAGTAGCTCGACATCGGACGCACGACCCAGACGTATACTATCACCCCGACAACAATCGAGGGCATACCCTGAAGCAAGTCGCTAAGGCTGCTGACAAGCCTGGCCATCAGCATACCGCGCTTTTCGGCCAAGTATATACCCGTCCATATCCCCAGAGGTATGGCCATAAGGATAGCGATCGTAAGCACGGTCAGCGTACCCGTCAGGCCGTTGAGTATTCCTCCGGGTATAGCCTCGCCGCTTATCCGTGCGAGCATAGCCTCCATCGATGTCGGAGCTACGTGCGTGAACAACTCCGGGCGGAATTGCCTGTGCCCCTTTTCTACAAGCTCCCAAAGGATAAGGAACAGCGGCGCCATGGCGGCTGTCGAGAAGAGGCATACGGCTATGAAGAACGCCCGGCTCTTGGCCGAACGGTATGCAGGGCTTGCGAAGAATGCCTTTTTCATCTGCTTACGATTTTCATTATATACTTGGCTACAAGGTTCACGGCTGCCGTCAACAGGAACAGCAAAAGGCCTATGGCCATGAGCGAGCTTAGCTTAAGCCCGCCTGCTTCGCCGAATTGGTTGGCTATGATGCCGGCCATCGTGTTGCCGGTATCCGACAGGCTGCGGGGAATGTTATTGGTATTGCCTATAAGCATCGTGACAGCCATCGTCTCGCCTAAGGCCCTGCCCGATGCCAGGATATAGGAGGCGAAGATGCCCGAAGATGCGACCGGAAGGCTCACATACCGTATCGTCTCCATACGGGTAGCGCCGAGACTGTATGCCCCCTCCTTCAGCGCAGCGGGCGTCATGGCGATAAACTCTGCGCTGAGGGACGAAGAGTAGGGTACGATCATGATGGCCAGAACCGTCGACGCCAGCAGTATGCCGAAGCCCTGCCCGCTGATTCCGGCGGCGACGAGGACGGGGCGCAGCGTGTAGAAGCCCCATAGCCCGAATACGATCGACGGTACGCCTGCAAGCAGGTCTATAATCGAGCCGGCGACGACAGCTAACTTCCTCCCCCGGAAATATTCGCCGTTGAACAGCGATACCGAGAGCGAGAAGGGTATACACAGAACCAGCGCCACAGTAGCCGTTACGACCGTTCCGGCTATGAACGGCAGCGCGCCGTAGTCGTCCGTCTGCGAATCCCAGGCGGAGGAAGAGATAAACCCCGCAATGCCGAAACGTTCGAAAGCATCCATGCTCCGGACTACTAATCCGTAGACGATAGCCGCCGTGAGCAGGACGATCATACACGCAGCGGCAAGCAAGCCGGCTTTGAATAAACGATCCTTCATCTTGCGTACATTAATTGTTCATGGCCATAGGGAAGCCAATCTTTAGACATAATAAATCTTGATTTAATCAATTAATAATAAAGTTTATAAATATCCCTGTTACATTCAAAACCCAACCTAAAGCTGCTTAGCCCAAACCGCACATTGCTTAGCCGGACCGGCACATTGCTTAGCCGGAGTGACCGTTTGCTTAGCCCAAACAGCTTGCATTCCGTCAGGGGGTCATGATGTTAAAGAACTCGTGCTTGGGAATTGTATACAGCCTCGCCGTCAAATGTCATGGAGCGGATGACGGCTACGGCTTTCGCACGCGCCGTTGGCGGCAGGGGAACGTAGTAAGTCTTTTCGGCAATCGCCTGTCCTTCGTCGCCTACGATGTAAAGGAGCAGGTCGCTTAAGGCGCGCGCCTCGACCTGTGTGCGGCCGTTATAGCTCTGTTCCTTGTAGGCTATAATCCAGGTGAAAGTTGCTATCGGATAGGCGTCGGACGCTTCGGAGCCTACGATGCCGATGCGCGTATCGTCGGGCATATCCTCAGGGGCCGAGGCGGCAATACTCCTTGTGGCGATTCCGACAAAGCGGCCGTCGGCGTTACGCAGCAAGGCCGACGGCAGGCTTAGCGCCATGGCGTATTCGGAGCCTATGTATCCGACGGCGCCCTTTGTTCCCGCGATTACTCCGGCCACGCCCGGATTTCCCTTTGCGGCCACGCCTGCGACGAAGGAGAGCGATTTGCCGGAGCCTATGGCGATCCTCCATATCGAGTCGGCGGTCGACATGTATTCGGAGAAGACGGCCGTCGTCCCGCTACCGTCCGAACGATATACCGGCGTGACAGGCAGGGCGGGCAGCTCCGCGTCGGGGTTTACGGCCTGGAGCAGGGGATCGTTCCATGTCTTTATTTCGCCCCGGTAGATGGCCGAGACGATTTGCGCCGTCAGTCTCAGGCTATCGACGCCGTCGAGGTTATAAGCCAGCGCCACGGCTCCCATTGCGGTGGGCACATGTATCACTTCGGCTCCCATTTCGAGCATCTCGGCGTCGGAGAGGAAGACGTCCGTGCCGCCGAAATCGACCGTCTTGTCCATAAGGCTGCGTATTCCTCCGCCGCTGCCCGTTCCTCCGTAGGAGACATCGCCGCCGCCCGCGGTTGCATATTCCTTGCATACGACGTTATAGAAAGGCGCCGGGAAAGTCGCTCCCGCACCCGACAGCTTCACCCCGCGCTCTGTACATGATGACGAGGCCGCGGCGGCTAAGGCGATAAATAAGAGAAGATTCTTCATACCGTATCATTTTTCCACAATGATAAGGCGGAATTGCTACACGGCGGTTACAGAATTGTTACGAAGCGGTTAAAAGCAGAAGGCGAGGCCCATTCCGTACATGCCGGCGCCTGCTAAGGGGGTGATTGCTAAGGCCGGCGCTTCGTCTCCCATCAGGCGGCGGAAGAGGGGCAGGAGGGCGTATCCGGCCTCGACGCTGAGTATACCTACGCCTGCTCCGGCGACGACGTCGCTCAGCCAGTGACGGCTGTTGACGATGCGTATCACGCCCGTAGCGGTTGCCGCAGCGTAACCGGCGACGCCTATCCAGGCTGACGATCCCCCGTACTCGCGCGCAAGCAGGTGCGCTCCCGTGAAGGCTGTCGCCGTATGCCCGGATGGGAATGAGTTGTCTGCGAAACTGTCGGGACGCCTTACTTTAATGGTATGTTTAATCGTACGTACCGAGGCGGACATTATAAGGTGCGACGAAAGGGCTACGAAGGCCCGGTCGCGGAGGTTACTCCTCGCCTTCAGTCGGGTCATCCCAAGGGCGAGGGTGGCGGCGACAGGCGCGTACTGGAGGTAATCGTCTACACGTGTTCCGGGCCGTGCGAGAGCGTCGCCGACATAATGGTCGAATTGCTTAAGCATAGGACTCACTTGGGCCGCCACCCCATAGGCCACCAATGCCGCAGGTGCGATCAGGCCTGTATAGTCAGTACGGCGCAACGCCACACCCCGGTATGCATCGTCCGCCAAGGCGAGACTGTCGCCCTGCGCCCGCCCCACGGTTGGCAGCGTTGCGAAGGATAAGAGGTAACATATGAATAGGTACTTCCAGGAGTTATGTTTGACGATCATTTTTGTTTCCGCATTTTTTGCAACCTTTTCATCTTCCGTAGTGAACTTGAAGACGACATTGTAAATTGTGTTCGCTATGTGCATTGTCGCTTTATTTTCTTAGTTATGTTTCGCAAAGTTATGATTTACTCCCAAAAAAGAAAGAATCCCCGTGCGGAAAGGCGGGGCGAGATACAACTTGCCGAAAGCAGGGGCCGGAGATGGTGCGGACACACACACAGCTCCGGCCCTGCTTATCGTGATCTGTTGACGGCTTTCCGGCATCAGTTGCGGATGCCGGAAAGCCGAGGGCTAATACCTTTTACCGTTAATAATACCGTCCGGCGCTTCGTGATTCGGCGCAGAAGGTGTTGAACTCAAACGTCTGGTCGTGCGTCATGCCGTGACAGGTGCCACAGTCGTGCATCGTCTTGGTATTGAAGAGCAGGATGCCTTCTATGCCCTGCGAACGCATTTCGATCCATGAGAGCATGTATACGCCGTCGCGGATTTTGACGTATTTGCAGGGGAAGCTACCCATCACGCTCGCGCCGGCGCTCGACACGATGGCGTAGGTGAACGATTCGGTAGTTGTATAGACATGCTGCGAGGCTATGTTGTCGCTGTATTCCCAGGTATAGGAATAGCCAAGCAGTTCGTCCGTAAAGGCGTGGCGGGCGTTTGAAGGGGATATGCCATCCGCCCTGACGATGCCGAAAAGCCACTCCTGACGGGGGACGCGCGGGTTGCCGGCATCGTCGAAAGTCGAGCGTATGCAGGTTACAAGCCCGTTCTCCAGGTCTATTGCATATTGCAGGGCGTCGGTCGGGCAATCGTTATCGGTGACGTGGGCGAAGAAGACCAAGTTGTCGTCAGCCTCGAAGGCGTCATAGCGTTCCTCCTTCCAGGTTCCTCCTTCGGGACGGAAGCGCATATTGAAGTTCTCGCCCGTTTCGTACTCCCAGACCGTCCCGTTGTCGAACACGAGCGCGAATTTGCGGTTATCCATCAGCGTGGAATGTTCCATCATCTTCTTTTCTTTTCCGGGAAAATCAAAAGCCCCTTTCCATCCCTTCGTTTCGGAGGCTATTTTCACGACCTCTTCGAGCGTCAGCGGTTTAGTCAGTTGCGAAGGGCGGTAAAGGTACCTCGCCCCTTTGGCTACGGGCGGCATTGCAGGCATTGCGGACATTAGGGGCGCCGCATTTTCAGGCCCAAGGCCGAAAGGATAATACGCGGCAAGCTGTCCGCGCACCTCGCCCGCGTCCGAGTATAAGGCGCAGCCGAACTCATCGCCGGCGTTCAGGCCAAGCTTCACGCCTATCTTTTTCATCGTGTAAAGGTCGATAACATCGAGCTTAAATTCCCCGCTAAACTCCACTTCGACGCGCGAATATAGCCAGTGGCGATCGTCGAGTTCGTAGTAATCGGACGGGTAGCAGAATGTCTGCAACGAACCTTCGGGCACGCTTGCGGAATAAGTCGCCGATCCGAAGACAGTCAGCTCGTCCGACCAGCGTATGACTTTGCCGCTTAGCCTTTTCGTCGCCTTATGGCGATGTCCCGAAGCATCTTTGCCGGCTATATAACCGGTAGAGATATAACGCTGCACTTCGCGTGGCGGGACACCGGCTCCGAAGCCGCTTTCGCCGCATAGCCAAGTCTCAAAGACGGTAGCCGCCCCCGTACGCTCGTCGACCACAGCGGCGAAGAATACAAGCGAGCCCTGCTCCCTCCATACGTTAAGGGTGATGTCATTCAAACGCAGGGCGGCCGAGCCTTCCGGGACGACAAACCGCAGGCTGTCGTCGAGCGTCAGCACATATCCGGGGCTTTGTTCACTGCCGGCAAAGGTGAGCGGATGCGCGTCGACGGCCTCGCCAACCTGTCCGGCCGTCAGTCCGGTATATTCAAAAAGGAAGTCCGCAATAATCTCATCATAGGATAATTTCTTATCCCTGCAGGACGTAGCCGTCGCGAGCAACAAAGCAAAAGCAAGCGCGAAGGCGCGGCAAGAGCAGTTATTTGTCTTCATAATATCATTTTTCATAAATTATTCCCAACCGCTCGGAGCCATATACTTAGCCAGAAAGCCCATAGCCTCGATTTCGTGAATCTCCCCGCCGCTTATCTTGTAAACATGCGCCGCAGGCAAATCGAAGGCCGGCATCTGCATCTCGCGCGTTGTGACGCCCGGCATATTATATATAGGAAAGACCCTCTTAGCCATTCCATGCCTGAAATGCGAGAAGCCGAAGGCCAGCCCTGTCGACGTATCGACGGCGAATACCCTGACGTTGTCGATGTCGTCGATGTAATCCATCATGTTGGTATTAAACTGGTCGACGGTTTTGAGGGCGCTATAATTAGGCGACTCATCCGTTTCGTTGTCGGGGATGCCGCTGTTGCTCGCCGGCGAGCCGTTCTCCCGGCGTGTACAATCATCCGCCATAGGCGAGAGGAAACCGTTGTCCATAATCAAAGCGTCGTAATATGAATAAGCGACGCCCGCTATTTCGTACCTCTTCATGCGCTCCTTTTCAGGAATAGCGGCGAGTATAGCCGGACGAACGGTTTGGAGGTACTTCATGTTCTTCGGATCGAGGTCCCTCGCCAGCAAATGCTCAGCCTCAACGACGAAGCCGTCCAACACCTTAAGGCGAAGCGCAATCAAGACCGGTTTACCCCGTTCCTCCATCATACCCATAAAACCCACCTCGCCCACTTCAGGGTCAGGCACATAGATCTTAAACGTAGACGGCGCAGCCGAGGCAGTCTGCCAAAGCCCTTCGCCGACAGGCTTGGCGTCCACATTTTCGACAAAGCGAACATTCATGGCAAACGGTATCCCTGAGGGGTCGTGAGCGACCAAAGCCTTGAAATAGCTGTCCACAAGCCCAATCAAGCAATCCCTGTCCATACATTTAAGCGGTTCCCGCGTCCCGAATCGAGAAGGAAACTGCGCAAAGGCCCCGCCAACAAAAACAAGCGCCAGGAGAGCAAGCAAAAACCCCCTCCTGACGCCCGTAAAACTCTTTAAAGCGCTAAAACATGTCATAATAATATTATTTATTTGGTGAAACATCATAACAGTACCGGTCGAAAAAAGATTACGCGAGCAAAGATAACGCAAAAAAAGGCAATACGCACCCGTGCCGGCAAAAAGGCGACTGCCTTAATCCGTCGGCATCGCTATACACTATTATATAGGGGACTCCCAAAACCCACCGGTAGCGATGAAAAACTTTCGCCGCCCTACCATACAGAAACACCGCCGCCGCGAGGACTTGTAGCGGAAAGACCGACCGCGCCGCAGGCGGGGCACGCCCTGATTATTATGGGGAAGCTAAGGGAATCGTGGCTTTTGCGTCACGCGAGGTTTGGACAAAGAAATAGCCCCTACGTCTTTTGCGGCATAGGGGCTTCTTCTTTAAGAAAGCTATATTGGGGATAATTATCCCAGGAACCCAAGCAAGACGCCTGCGGCGACGGCCGAACCGATAACGCCCGCTACATTCGGCCCCATGGCGTGCATCAGTAGGTAGTTGCTCGGATCGTATTGAGAGCCTACTATCTGGGATATGCGCGCCGAGTCGGGGACGGCCGAGACGCCAGCGTTGCCGATAAGCGGGTTGATCCTGTTGTCCTTCTTCAGGAACAGGTTAAAGAACTTCACGAACAGGACGCCTGCGCAGGTAGCTATGATAAACGACAAGGCTCCGAGCGCGAATATCTTGACCGAGTTCATTGTGAGGAACTGTGTAGCCTGCGTAGAGGCCCCTACGGTTATGCCCAGCAAGATGGTGATCGTGTCAATAAGCGGGCCTCTGGCCGTTTCAGCCAGGCGACGCGTAACGCCGCTTTCCTTGAGCAAGTTCCCGAAGAACAGCATTCCCAATAAGGGCAAACCTGAGGGGACGAGGAAACATGTCAGAAGCAATCCTATGATCGGGAACATGATTTTTTCGGTAGAAGAGACGACACGCGGGGCCTTCATCCGTATGACCCGTTCCCTGTTCGTCGTCAGCAGTTTCATAAAGGGAGGCTGGATGATTGGCACCAGCGCCATGTAGGAGTAAGCCGAGATAGCGATAGCTCCCATCAGTTCAGGTGCAAGTTTAGAGGAGAGGAAGATAGCCGTCGGCCCGTCCGCTCCGCCGATTATACCGATAGCTCCCGCCTGGTTGGGTTCGAAACCCATCTGGAGAGCGATGACATAAGCTCCGAAGATACCAAACTGCGCAGCAGCGCCGATGAGCATCAGTTTAGGGTTTGATATAAGCGCCGAGAAGTCGGTCATAGCCCCTATTCCCAGGAAAATCAACGGCGGGTACCATCCTGAGGTTACTCCCTGGTAGAGTATGTTCAAGACCGATCCCTGCTCGTAAAGGCCGATTTGCAATCCGGCGTCTTTAAAGGGTATATTACCGATCAGGATACCGAAACCGATAGGAATAAGGAGCATTGGTTCAAATTCATATTTTATGGCCAGGAATATAAAAATCAGGCCTACCACGATCATGATAAAGTGACCCGGTTCGGCGTTGTACACCCCTGTGTAGGTGAGAAACAATTGTAGGTTCTCGCCTAAAAACGAAAGAAAACTTTCATGCATAACCTTATCCGATAATTACGAGTTCCGCGTTTTCGAGTACGGAATCCCCTTTGTTTACCTTCACTTCAATAACGTTGCCGTCGCGGTCGGCATGTATATTGTTTTCCATCTTCATAGCTTCGAGGACGAACAATACGTCGCCCCGCTTCACTGCGCTGCCTGCGCTGCATTTCACTTCCAGAATTATACCCGGCAGCGGGGAGCGCACGGCGCCCGGCGTAGAAGCCGACGAGGGGCGTGTCACGACAGGGGCGCCGCTGGGGGTTGTCGGCGCCTGGGCCGGTCTTTTTATGGTAACCACCTGTTTTTTGGATGGTTTTTCCATTGTCACTTTATAGGGTGTTCCATTCACTTCTACTTCGGCAATGTTTTCTACAACCGAGTTGATATGTACTTTGTATACGTTGCCGTTGATGGTATATTTAAAACTTTTCATGTTTGCTGTTTTTATATATGATTACTTTCTCGGATACTCGCGTAAGCTGTAAATTTTTGAACTCCAAGGGGAATAGTTGCGTTTCACCTTTTGTATTGTGAGCACTGTCCTTTCGATGTCGTGCACATCCTCATTCAGTTCATACAGGGCGGAACTTATGGCGGCTAATACTTCACCCGAAATATCCCCGTTGTTCACGACCGTTTCGCCCGCTTTCTTAGCTCTGACCCTGCTTGCCGCTATGGATAATTTCGCCACCTGCTTGAAAATGATATACAGGATGAAGAGACCGATGAAGACTACGCCCATCGCCGTTATTGTCATACCGATACCCCAGGCGTCGTTGAGCTTGAAGTTGTCTAACTTTTCGTTTGTATCCAGAGTCAGGTTGTTCGTGCTGGGCGTTACCTTGGCGAGGTATTCCCATTCCCCTATACCGTCTATCCTGTGGCCGTAGCTTATGTCCGTTTTTTGTCCGGCAGGTATTATTACCTCGTCCACCAACGTTTTGCCGTCGGAGTCATAGAAGGCGACATAGTTTTCCTTATTCGGGTCTAATATAAAATTCACATGGAACGTACCTCGTGAAGCGATTCCATCCGCCCAGAACAATGCATGTTGTCGCGGGCTGATACGCGTAAGGACATCCCCTTTGGGAATCGGGTATTTCTTAGGGTCATTCCGGTCGTCGGTCAGGAAACATCCGCCGATATTGACGGTTCCGGCCGAGGTATTGAATAACTCAACCCATCCGCTACGTTTGCCGTAGTCGTCTACAAAGTTGTCTTCGTTTATAACCAGCACTTCATTCAGTCGCATGGAAGTCACCCTCTGCGCCTGTGCTCCTGCCGCACACAACAGGGCGAGCGACAGAAGCAACCCTGTCTTCTTTACTATCCTATTCATACCTTTTAGAATTATAGAGGCAGGTTGTCGTGTTTCTTGGCGGGATTGGTCAGCTTCTTAGTCTGCAACTGCTCCAGCGCGCGGATAATACGGAAACGGGTATTCCTCGGTTCGATTACGTCGTCGATATAGCCATATTGAGCCGCGTTATACGGGTTGGCAAACGCTTTCCTGTATTCCTCCTCTTTCTCGGCCGCCATCTTTGCAGGGTTTTCCGACGCCGCTACTTCTTTGGCGAATATAACTTCCACGGCGCCGCTGGGGCCCATGACAGCGATTTCAGCCGTCGGCCAGGCGTAGTTCATGTCTCCGCGCAGATGCTTTGAACTCATCACGCAATAGGCTCCTCCGTAAGATTTGCGCAGGGTGACGGTCACCTTCGGTACGGTAGCTTCGCCGTAGGCATACAGTAATTTAGCTCCATGCAGTATGACGCCGTTGTACTCCTGTCCTGTTCCCGGAAGGAATCCCGGTACATCTACCAGCGTAACTAACGGGATATTGAAAGCGTCGCAGAAGCGTACAAAGCGTCCTCCCTTACGGGAAGCATTGCTGTCGAGGCAACCGGCCATCACTTTGGGCTGGTTTGCTACGATTCCCACAGCCTGTCCGTTGAAACGTGCAAAGCCTACAATGATGTTTTTTGCATAATCGGCATGGACTTCAAGAAAGGCCCCGTTATCCACAATTGTCCCGATCACTTCGTACATGTCGTACGACTGCGTCGAGCTGTCGGGGATAATTTCGTTCAGGCTGTCGTCAAGGCGGTCTATCGGGTCTTTGCATACCTTCAGCGGCGTTTCTTCCAGGTTGTTTTGCGGCAGGTAGCTAAGCAGTTTACGTATCAGGCCGAATCCGTCCTCTTCCGTATCCACTGCGAAATGAGCTACTCCCGATTTGGTTGTATGTATGCTTGCGCCTCCAAGCTGTTCCTGGCTTACGTCTTCGCCCGTGACGGCTTTCACCACTTTGGGGCCGGTGAGAAACATATAGCTGGTACCGCGCGTCATGATATTAAAGTCGGTCAGGGCAGGCGAATAAACAGCTCCACCGGCGCAAGGCCCGAAGATGCCGGATATCTGAGGCACTACACCCGAAGCAAGGATATTGCGCTGGAAAATCTCCGCATATCCGGCAAGGGCATTCACGCCCTCCTGTATACGCGCGCCGCCGGAGTCGTTAAGCCCTATAAGGGGAGCGCCCATTTTCATGGCCTGATCCATCACTTTGCAGATTTTCATCGCCAGTGTTTCCGACAATGCGCCGCCAAACACAGTGAAGTCCTGTGCATATATATACACCAAACGGCCCTCTATCGTCCCATAACCCGTCACGACGCCATCGCCGAGGAATTTGGTTTTTTCTATTCCGAAATTTGTACTGCGGTGCTGTACAAACATATCGAACTCCTCAAAACTACCTTCGTCCAACAACATGGCGATGCGTTCACGAGCCGTATATTTACCTTTATTGTGCTGGGCTTCAATCCGGTTTTCGCCACCGCCAAGGCGCGCCTCTTCCCGAAGGGAGATAAGCTCTTTTACTTTTTCAAGTTGATTACTCATTGCTATTTTGAATATGATTAATATTATAATTGCTAATTACATACATAGTTCGGTCAGCACTCCACAGGTTGATTTCGGGTGCAGGAAGGCTATATTCAACCCCTCGGCTCCAGGTCGCGGAGCTTTGTCTATCAGTTGTACACCCTTGGATGATACCTCGTCAAGGGCGTCCTGAACCGATGGTACGGCAAAGGCGATATGATGAATACCTTCGCCTTTTTTCTCAATAAACTTAGCTATCGTACTGTCTTCACTTGTCGGTTCCAGCAATTCGATCTTTGTTTGTCCCACTTTGAAGAAGGCCGTTTTAACCTTTTGGTCTTCCACGATTTCGATGTTGTAACATTTTAAACCCAAAACATGTTCGTAGTATGGCAAGCAAGCATCAATGCTCCTCACTGCAATACCAAGGTGTTCGATATGTGTAATGTTCATAAGATATAATTTTTTAGTGATACCATATAATTTTTCCGCAAAGGTAAACAACTTTGCTTATGAATGAAGAATTTTTTCCGCAATTATTATTTTGTATTCAAGTCTTTTTTTAGACGCCGGCGCACGATATAAACACATCAATAGTGTCACGACAACTCTATCCTGCGCAAAGTATAACAGCAGACCATAGCCAATGAGCTTCTAAAAACGAGGAGATTAAGGCATGGCAAATATCATGCTTTAGCTATGGCTAAGACGCTGACGCGGATATTGGGAATGGTAAGCAAGGCTTCTGCACAGGCTAAAATGGTCGAACCTGAAGTCAAGACATCGTCGACCAGCAAGACATGCCGTCCTTGCAAAGTTTCCGTGTCATTTATCACGAATGCACCCCGTACATTCAACGAGCGTTCCTCCATGTCTTTACGTGTTTGCGTCTTAGTATATTTATTGCGCAGCAGAGACTTTGTATTCACCGGAATATTAAGCACGGAAGCAAGGCCGAGGCATATCCATTCGGACTGATTATACCCTCTTTCCCGAAGTCTTTTCGGGTGTAGCGGGACGGGTACCAGAAAATCGACTGCCGGCCAGTTTTCCATACACGGCTTAAGCTCGCGAGCTGCCATTCGGCCGAGTAGATGGGCGAGTTTCTTGTTTCCGTAGTATTTGATGGAAAAGATTAACTTCTGCACATTGCCGCCCTTCTCGTAATGGAGGAAAGCCATCGTCTTTTCTATATCCGCTTTTCCTTCAAAAAATCCGGCGAGAGGATTGACCTCAGAGATAAAGAAATCGGTATAGTTCAAATTTAAAGAACATTCGAGGCAAATCTGTTCTTCTTTTTCAAACAATAGTCCTTTGCACAACACACAGATTCTTGGGAAAAAAAGATCAATCAATCCATGCAGTATTTTCAACATAGCAAGTCGGCTAAAGCGGGTTATCTTTTTAAAAAAACTTCTCATGAACAAAGATACATGATAAAGCCGTAATATCACACAGATGAATAAAAATGGGGAGGTTTCTTCTCCCTTCTGTGAAGAGTCAAGCCCATTATTCATACTTTTAGTTTTTTCTTATTCATTAAGGCTTTGTATGTGAACACCATCGATTTATATTGGAACCCTCCGGATCTCTTTGAAAACCATGGCAGGGGATTAGAATCTGTTGTCGGCTTGCTGAAGAAAGCTGGCAACTTTCTAAAGAAAGCTGGTAACTTTCTAAAGAAAGCTGGTAACTTTCTAAAGAAAGCTGGTAACGGCTCACCAGTAAAACTCTGTGTTTAGGCATAAATGTTAGCCAATCTAAACAGGAAGAATTTAATATCGGTCACGCCTCTTAAAGAAGCTCTAAAAGCCTTTATTTTAGCATTGAAAGATTCGGCGGAAGCATTGGTAGAACGATTGATGAAGAAGTTCAATATTTCATCGTAGTGTTCGTAAACTGT
>JAIRZN010000060.1 GCA_031267205.1 Tannerellaceae bacterium
CGGAGTATATCAAAGCTATTACTGCCGATTGGAAAGGCGAACGGTTTCCTGACGGAAGGCCGAAAGTCTCCGACAATTTATTGGAGAGAGTTAAAAACCTCGGCTTGGAAGATGCCTGGGGCGTGCTGCGCAGCAAAGGCTACAACAACCAGTATGAGGGCGATTGGCACATTATTCATCCGGAGGTTAAAATGACGGGACGGGTTGTTACCGCTCAATACATGCCTCTACGTCCTGACCTTGAAAAGTATATCAAGGAACAGGGTGCGCGCGAAAACAGGGCGCCGCAAGGTGGCACCAATTCATGGCCCATCGACCAATTAGTTGAGGGCGACGTATACGTGGCCGACGCTTACGGAAAGATTATCGACGGCACGCTGATCGGCGACAACCTCGGCAATTCAATTTACAGCAAGTCCAAAAGAGGCGTAGTCTTCTACGCCGCCGTAAGGGATGAAGAGGGACTGAGCGAAATCGACGGTTTCAACGCCTGGGTTAAAGGCTCCGACCCATCGTACATCATGCAGATGTCGCTCACTTCCATAAATGCTCCCATACGTGTCGGACGGGCGGTGGTTCTTCCCGGAGACGTGGCGCTGGCTAATAAATATGGAGTGCTGTTTATCCCCGCACATCTGACCGAAGAGGTTGTTATCTCTTCCGAATTTACAACCTTGCGCGATGAGTTCGGACACTTGAGACTTCGCGAAGGGGTATATAAACCGGGTGAAATAGACAGCCGCTGGTCGGATGCCATAAAGCAGGATTTCCTCAACTGGATCAACAACTACCCCGGTAAACTGCCAATGACAAAACAGGAATTGGATAATTACATGAAAGAACGTAACTGGTAACTTTAAAACATCATTATCATGAAAAGTGTATTAAAACAGATCATCGAAAAAGAGAAAGAGCGTGAACAGGCCGACGCGCTACAGGCCCCAAATAATCCCCCGCAGGGGAATGAAAACGGACGACGGGGCTTCTTGCGTAAAGCAGCGCTCGGCGGACTGACGCTCGGCGGACTCATGCATGCTTCTATCGAAGATACTATCGCCCAAACGACGCAGAACGTAAACAGGGCTTCCGCTCCGTCGGAATTGAAGATAACCGATATGCGTTACGCCGTAGTTCAGAACGTCGGACGGACTCCTATCATACGTATAGATACCAACCAGGGTATATATGGACTCGGCGAAGTGCGTGACGGAGCCGACGAACGTTTTGCTCTCATGCTCAAGAGCCGGATTCTCGGACAGAACCCGTGTAACGTCGAAATGATCTTCAAAATCATAAAACAATTCGGCTACCATGCCCGGCAAGGTGGCGGAGTGTGCGCCGTCGAGATGGCGCTATGGGATTTATGCGGGAAGGCTTACGGCGTGCCGGCATGGCAACTACTCGGCGGAAGATACCGCGATAAGGTCAGGCTTTATGCCGATACTCCCGACGCAGGAACGCCGGAGCATTTCGCCGAAGTTGTTAAGAAGAGGATGGTTGACCAGGGCTTCACGTGGCTCAAAATGGACCTCGGTATTCATCTCGCCGCTAACCAGCAGACTTCAATCGTCAACAATAAATTCTGGGGCGGCGTGCGGGGGCAATATGACTTGCGTACCTATATGGGCTACGGCAATACGGAACACTCCTTCACTCAGGTGCAGATTACCGACGAGGCGCTTGAGAGTCTGGCCTCCTACGTCGAATCGGTGCGCAACGCCGTCGGGTACGAAGTGCCGCTTTGCTCCGACCATTTCGGGCATTTCGACCTGAATAACTCCATACGCTTCGGCCGCGCCATGGAAAAATACCGCCTCGCATGGCTCGAAGATATGGTGCAATGGTATCGTACCGACCAGTGGAAGATAATATCCGACGCTCTCGAAACGCCTACCTGCACCGGCGAGGATATTTATTGCCTCAAGGATGGTTTCAAGCCTCTTATCGACGCTCACGCCGTCGACATCATTCATCCTGACCTCGCTACCTCAGGCGGATTGTTGGAAACCAAGCGTATCGGCGACTATGCCGAAGAACACGGCATCGCAATGGCTATGCACATGGCCGGCACGCCTGTTTGCTTCATGGCTAACGTGCACTGCGCCGCTGCTACGCAGAATTTCTTAGCTCTCGAACACCATAGCGTCGATAGTCCTTGGTGGGAAAGTTTAGTCAAAATGACCGGCAAACAACCTATGGTGACAAGCGGCTTTGCTAACGTGCCCCTCGATTCTCCCGGATTGGGAATTGAACTGAACGACGAAGTAGTCAAACAGCACCTCAATCCGAGGGATAAAAGCTATTTCGAGCCTACTCCGCAATGGGATGACAAGCGTTCGCACGACAGGCTATGGAGCTAACCTAAGGACGTATCAATGAAAAAAAATATCTACAAAGTCCTCTTAGGATGCTCTTTCTTACTGCTGATCCTTTCCGTCGCAGTCATATTGCTTGGACACACGGATAAAGCCGGCCCTTTGGTTATCGCCTGTCTGATGCTCTTCGCCATTGGCGCAAGGGGATTTGACGCCATAAAAGGTTTTGCGTACACTATCTGGATATTTACGGCAGTGTCGGCGTCCATGTTCTATCCGCAGTACTTCACCGCCGTAGGCAGCTTTAAACTGAGCATCCTGATAGTTCCCCTTCTGCAAATCATAATGTTCGGAATGGGTTCGCAGATGAGCCTCAAGGATTTCACAGGTATAGTCAAAATGCCGCGAAGCGTTATCATAGGCGTAGGGGCGCAATTTACGATAATGCCGTTCGTAGCCTTCGCTATCTCGCGGATATTCAATTTCCCTCCGGAAATAGCCGCCGGCATCATCCTCATAGGATGCGTGCCGAGCGGACTGGCGTCCAACGTGATGTCGTACATCGCTCACGCCAACCTGCCTCTTTCGGTGACCATAGGTTCGATCGCGACCCTCCTGTCGCCCGTGCTTACGCCTCTGCTTATGAGACTGCTGGCCGGACAGTATATCGCGATCAACGTATGGAGTATGATGCTCGATATCCTTAATATGATCATCCTCCCGATTGTCGCCGGATTCATATTCAACCTCTTTTATTCGGGCAAAGAAAGTTCGAAATCGAAGGCTATTCAGCTAAGCGCATACTTCATTATCATAGCGCTGACGAGCCTTGTGGATATGATTTCAAAAGAAAGCGGGATCGGACTCTTCCTCCTCTCGTTGCTCAAATCAATGTGTTGGTTCTGCTTCGGGCCTATCGTCTTTTCCATCATTATGCGAATACTGCTCAAGGGCGACCGGAGGATTATCGAAAGCGTTCTCTCTTTCCTCTCAATGGCGGGTATAGCTCTAATAATAACTATCATAACCGCAGCCGGGCGCGACAGCCTGCTCAACGTCGGAGCCTTGCTGCTCGTGACGAGCCTCCTGCACAACTCCTGCGGATACGCGCTTGGATACTCTGCGGCCTGGTTATTCCGTATGCCTGAGAAAGACCGTCGCACGATAGCCCTCGAAGTAGGTATGCAAAACGGAGGCTTGGCTTCGGGACTTGCCATGCAGATGGGAAAGGTCGCAACCGTAGGGCTTGCCCCGGCCGTCTTCGGGCCTTTGATGAACATTACAGGATCGGTGCTCGCAAGCTGGTGGCGCAGGAAATTGCCGCCGGAAGACCTCCAACCTGCCCGTGATAACGCTCCGGCATCCTGAAAATACTTATTCACATGAAGAACACATTAATACTTTTACTTATTATGCTATCCGCCATCGCCTGCGGTACGACACCCTCAGCTTCTTCCTCTCCGGAGGAAGAAGCTGAGGCCGCCGTCGCCCTGCTTATGAAAGGCATAGAAAATGCCGACGGCGAAATACTCGATAACCTCGCCGCCGAAGAATTAATCTACGGACATTCGAGCGGGAAGGTGCAAAACAAGGCGGAATTTATCGCCGAAATCACCAGCCGCTCTCCCTTTGTTTACAAAAACATCCGGCTGACGCAGCAGACCCTTAAAGTAGTAGGACAAACAGCCATCGTCCGCCATACGTTCGAGGCGGAAACCGTCAACGGCGAAACTTTGGGAAATCTCAAGATAGGCAACGTCCTCATCTGGCAACTTCAGGGCGGAGAATGGAAACTTCTCGCAAGACAGGCATACAGATAGGAAAGAATGTGATATATTTGCGCATATTCTTCAACTAAAAATAAATGAGTATGAAACCTGTATCAAAAACAAACATTTCCCTTCTCCTCGTCTCCGCGCTGCTTATTGCCGGAGCCTCCTGCCAAAAAACAGGCAGTATATTCAACAGCTCCGGCGACGTGGGCGATCCTAAGCTGAAAGGCAGCTTCAGTTTCGATAATTCGACCGGCGTCTACACCCTTTCGGGCGCGGGAACGAACATGTGGCTGCAAACCGACGAATTTTTCATGGCCTGGAAGAAGATTTCGGGCGACTTCTCGCTTTCCGCCAAGGTGGCTTTTGAAGGCGAAGGCGTAAATGCCCACCGTAAGATGGGATTAATCATACGCGAATCGCTCGCGGGCGTATCCGTATACGCAGACGTCGCAATACATGGCGACGGGCTGACCTCGCTCCAGTACCGCGATGCGACGGCCGGCGAGACCAAAGAAGTAGTTGCTCAACACAAAGGCGCCGACCATATCACCCTTGAACGCATCGGCGAAAGGATCGTCATGAAGACCGGGATAGGAGGATTTACCGACGTCGCAAGCGGCGAGATCGAACTGAACCTTCCCGCAGAATGCTACGTAGGCCTCTTCGTCTGTTCGCACGAAGAAGACGTGCTCGAAACCGCCCATTTCTCCGAAGTCCGCTTCAAACCCTGAGTTCCTATAATTTCGACAGTAAAAAGCCCAAAAACACGGAGGCTATGCCGACCGCAACGCTGCCTGAGACATATATCGCAAACATTACATAGTGATGACCCTCCAGCAACCTTATATTCTCAAGCGAAAAAGCCGAAAAGGTGGTGTAGCCTCCGCAAAAACCGGTGACTAACAGTAAATTTAAGTTTTTATCCAAAACCTCGTATCTGTCCGACAATCCCACGAACAATCCAATCAAAACGCAGCCCGTTACATTTACAAAAAACGTAGCGAGAGGAAACAAACTACCCATACAATACCTTTTCATCAGCACGGAAACAAAAAATCTCAACGCACTGCCCACGCCGCCGCCAATACCTGCAATAACCAACTGTTTTACCATAAATCAAGTCCTCCGTAGTGTTACAACGCCAAAGATAATTCAATTTGATTGTTTTCAA
>JAIRZN010000141.1 GCA_031267205.1 Tannerellaceae bacterium
AAAGCCGTCCGGCATATGTCGCCGGACGGCTTTCAATTTATGTCCGAAGCTCAAATCGCTAATCGCAGAGTAAGCCAGAAGGCCATAAAGAATACAGCCATCCAGAAAATTACAAGGCCATTTGTAACCGACGAAGGCTTGTACTTCTTTACTTTGCCGCGAGGCGTCTGCTGTGTGGAGAAGGCCAGTATAGATCCGAATATCATACCCAGTAGCCCTCCCATGAGGGCGAAGATGTATCCGAATATGATCAAGGCTATACCATCCTTGTATGTCACATTATCCGTATCATAACCTCCGTCTAACGGCAGCAGGGCCTGTACTTTATGCCAGGGCAGAGCCTCGGCGTCGGCCAGCAGGATAGCGTCGCCCGGCATAACCATGCGCTCGCCTCCGCGGTTGAGCATGACGCCGTTTACGCGCGTGCCGTTAGAACTGCTGTCGCGATAAACGTAGCCGTTTCCGCTAAGCGATATTTGCGCATGTATGCGACTTATGCGCGAGTTGTTGATAACTATGTCGCAGGAGTTGTCCCTGCCTACGGTGATTGTTCTCATATCAGTTTCATTTTTTATTATTGTTGTTTATAAAAAGGTGAATTATCTATGTATCCCTCCGTCCTGCGGCGTTCGGGGACGAAGCCGTCGACCGGCCGCGCGTAATCTATGGAGGTCAGCGGCTCGGAGCGTAACCCGCCGCCGGTAATATTAACAAGCGCAATGTTGAGCAGGCGTTCGCGCACATCGCCGATTTCGTAGATAAGTCCGTCGCCCTCGTCGCTCGCCGGTATATCAGGCGTCAGACCTTCGTCGGGCACCGTCACATGTTGGCTGTTATAGTAGCGGAAGGTGATGGGCTGGAGCTTCCACTGGTATCGCCTGTCCTCGATCGTCCATGAGCCGACGCCCTTGCCCGTCGAGCGCGAGCCGATAGTAGTTGTACGGAGGAAGGGCGAGAGAGTGTTTATAAGCGATTCGGAGGCAGAGGCCGTGCGCTGCGTTATGATAAACCAGGCCCGGTCGAGGCCGACGTTATTGCCGCCGACGGCGTCATGCCCTGCAAAATAGAGAATATCCTCCTCGTTGCCCGTCTCTACGAGATGCGCAGCGGCCAAAGCCTTGTTGTAGGAATGGTAACCGGATATACCGCCAAGGTATTCGTCGCGTAGCATAAGGCTTGCGAGGTATTGGCAGATGGAAACGTGGCCGCCGGGGTTGTAGCGAAGGTCTATGATTATGTCCGTCGCCTGCTCGTCCCTGAAACGTGCGAAGACAGCCCTAAGCTCGCTGCGGTAGGGATTATTTATTGCGCTCGTCCCGTCGATAAACTCATTGTAAAATAGGTAGGCAATATGATTGTCGCCGATGTGATAAACGGTGTCGAGCATCACGGCTTCGGTGTGCTGCGAGGCATCGAGGGCGAGGAGCGATATTTGTCGTTGAGACCTGAAAGCCCCGCCGTCTATGCTGCCCGTCGTTATCGTCAGCCTGTCGCCTGCATCCTCAGTTATCCTGAACCATTCGCCCCGCCTGAGGCCAGCCTCCGCGACTACGCTGCGTTGCGCAAGCGTAAGCCGGCAGACCTCCTCGCCCGCCGCCGTCCGGTAAAGAGCATAATCAATCCCAAAACGATCGTAGACCGATAAGCCTGAGAAGTCAGGATTAATCTCCGTCCACGAGAACCTGTCGCCCGCGTACTTCAGGCGGTCGAAGAACTTCTGCGGATACTCGGCCATGTTCAGCGCTGCGGTATCCGGCAGAAATTCTTCCCAAAGGTAATCGCTCCGCATATGCTCATACGTCCATCGGTTCTGCGCCTTAGTCTGCACATCCTCCTCCCGGTCGACAGGGTCTACCTTCGTACCGTCGTCAATAAAACTATCGGACGCCCCCTTGTAGCATCCTGCAAGGATAGCGCAAGCGACAAAGGGCAGCAGGTATTTAAGCGTCAGGGTCATGATTTCACTGTCTTTCCTTAATCGGACGCCTGTTGTAATCAATATCATCGAGCGAGAAGGACGCGGCCCTTGTTGAGCGGCTTACGGCGGCAGTCCCCGCCTTGACGTCTACCGTTATGGTGATGTTATTCCCTACCTCGACATTGAACGCGGTATTGCCTTCTTTTATCACTACGATATCCTTGGTCAATGTAGCCCAGAATAGCGTCACATTATTTACGGGCAGGAAATAGCGCTTGTCGTAGAAGCCCGTATACTGGGCATCCACCTCGTATTCGTTCTCTATATCATCATTAACGGAATTAGACGTACCGTCGCCCGCGGAATAATAGTCCTGGTCTTTATTCCACGCATAGTATAGGTATCCCATTTCGCTTGCATTCAAATTATGGAAAAAGAAGGTAATCAAAGCGCCTACCGGCTGCACATCTATATTCTCCGAGAGCGCTTTCTTGATTTCCACTTCGCTCCGCGAGACGCCCAGCGCCTTATATTCGAGACCTACGTAACCAATGTCTACGATTCGGAAGTTGCGCAGGGAAGTTTTGTTCTGAAAGTCCCAGCACTGGAACTCTACTTTCTCCCCGTCAAGCCTTACCATATCGGCCGTTGCTACGAGGGTATATTTACCTGAGGGCATACTTTTTGTGACCTTAGCCTTCTGCGAGAAATCTGCGAGCATCTGAACGTCCTCGCTGAAGAGCGAGCCGTCTTCGTTGAATACAAAGAGTTGCGCCCTCACGCAGTAGCCCTCGTTGTCAATTACGCCATTCGGGAAGAGGTCGGTGTTGTCTAAATCCTTGAGGTTCTTCACTACGTCGAGCGCGTCGATGGAGACAGTCATTTCGTACTTAATATCTACGCCGCCGCCATTCGTGCCGCTTCCCGTATCGTCCTTGTCTTTGTTCGGATCACATGAGGATGAGTTAAAGAACAGTAATATGCCCGTCAAGGCAAAAATTATCTTTTTCATATACATTAATATTATGTGAGTTTGTATTTAGCGGAACATCCATCCGGCGGAGATAGATATGACGCTGTTCTTCCACATCAGGTTGTCCGCCATATTGGAGAAGCCGTAGGTATAACGAGCGCCGATAGTCAGTCCTAACTGCGTCTCATACTCGGCGCCGATAGCTATCCCTACGTCAAAGCCTCCGTTGAGATCGCTGATAGCTATCTGCGCACCCTGTATAACAGTAGTCTCAGGCGACGTTCCGAGAAGATATGCGAAGCGCGGCCCGGCCTCGATATTGAGTTCCTTAGTCACATACAACTTAGCCATGACGGGCAAAGCTATATAGTCAAAGTTTACCGCCGCACCGTCGACAGCAAACCCTTGCCGTGAGTAAGTCAGCTCAGGTTGCAGCCCGAACCATCCCGTACCGACAGGCGAACCTTCGTCACGCGAGCCGAAGTGAAGGTTAGCCACGGCCCCAATCATAACACCCGCCTTCATCCCCGGCGAGAAGTTAATGTCCGTTTCCCCGTTAGAGATAGAGGCAAGGTTAAGCCCCGCCTTTACTCCGAAAGTAGTTTTTACGATCTCAGGCGCCACACGTCTACCCTGCGCATAAGAAGCGAGGCAGACGGACGAAATCAGGAGTGTTAGAATAATCAGTCGTTGTTGTTTCATGCTATTTACTATTACTTAGTTATTATTTGTTTGCTTAATTCTTTCGTATCGGGCGGAAGTTCGCGCGTCTGTTCCACACGCCGCACGGTTATTCGCTTGGAGGTAGATACTAAGGGCGTGCGCGGCGGCTTAGCGGTGACATTAATTGTCTGTGCAGAGGCAGGGACATTGAATTGCAGCTCTACGGACTCCCGGCTATTGAGGTCGACCGCCACCGTCCGGCTGCCCACCGATACGGAAACGTTGCCCACCGGCGTCGCCGATGTATTAACTATCCTCACAGGTACGGGGTACGAAGTTTGTCCGTCCGTTACGGAAACCTGTTCGACGGGTATCTCTATCCGTATAGACGGCAAGTCCTTCAGTATCGCCCTCATCGTATAATCCCCCGCCGACAACCCGTACTCCGAGAGCGAGAACTTCAGCGCTACCGCCTCGGCAGCATCCTCGCCGGTCTTCTCTAAAGGCAATGTAAACGTCTGCCTTTCGCCCGCAGCGATGGACGGTATGACGGATATTGTACGGTTGTTGAGCTTCACTTCAAGGTTTTCAATCCCCGACTGCGAAATGTTCGTAATCGTGTAGCCCAACGTAGCAGGATTTCCGAAGATGGAAGCGAATGTGTCCGAAGAAAGCGAGACGGTAGCTATCGCCCTATCGTCGAAGGCGACTACCCCATACTTGGAATTGGCCGCCTGCCTGACTTCCGGCATATCCTCGTCAGCCTCCGGCTTTATGAAACGAGTTACAACACCTTTGCCGTCGACAAACGACGTAGCCCTGCTCCTGGCATCGAAATACAGTACGCCTTCGCGGCATACAAGGTTCTCCCCCTTATAGCTCGCCGCATCCGGCGGCGGAGTCATTGAGGGAAACTTGTAGTTTAACTCCCGTCCGTCGCTGTCGATATAACCCATTCCGTTTTTGTACAGGAGGACAGCCTTGCCCTCATGGAAGCCCATCGCCCAGTATATTTCCCTTTTGTCGTTGGGTCTTACCCTTGTAGAGCCGTCGGCGGCGATGTAGTACCAGTATTCGCTAAACAATACAGCCGCCAGCCCCTCGCTGAAAGGCTGCGCACCGGCGTATTTGCAGTCGATCGCGAGCGTTCCCGACTTATTATTGAGGTAGCCCCATTTCCTGCCGTTGGATACGAGCAGCATCCCGTCGTTGAAAGTTGCGAAGCGCGGGTCGATTTTCAGTTTGTCCTTTACCTGCGTCAGGCGTCCCGATTTATCTACGATAGCGACCAAGGTATTGTCAGCCGTCGCAAGCGCTCCGGTTTCCTCGCTGAAGGAGTATGCAACTTCATAGGCGGCGGGCAGTATTTCCTTTCCGGAGCTGTTCACGTATCCCCACTTGCCGTTCAGTTTCACTGCAGCTACGCCTTCGCTGAAGGCCGCCACTTCGTCGTACTTCGGTTTTATCACCCACCTTGCCTTCTGCGCAAACACAGGATGAATCGTTAACAACAATATCAGTAGTATGCTCCTTATCATTTCCGTTCCCTAACGTTATAGTATTTCCAAGCCTATGGATGCCACCTCCATCTTCAGGGAGTCGGCCTTCACGTTAAGACTGTCCGCCGGAGCAAGTTCGCGGTCAGGAGCGCAATGTAAGCATCCGTTATTCCACAGGAGGAAAACCGCCACGCCTGCAATCAGCACAACGGCTGCAGCGGAGTAAATAATCAGCTTCTTCCTTCTCCCCGGAATGAGTTTCCAATCTAATTCGATTTCGTTCGCAAAGGAGACGACATCCTTCCTTTTCACAGGGAAATCCACGTCGGAAGCTATCCTCATCCCATTCACAAAGGTTCCGTTAGAACTATGGTCGGCGATGAACATCTTACCGTTGCCGGTTATCTTTAATGTCGCATGTCGGCGGCTGACACGTTGTCCGTTGTCCTGTATACGGATAAAGCAGTCTTCGTCGCGTCCTATCGTGTATAGTTTTGTTGCCATCTTTTCAAGTTCCTCCCTTTTTAGTGAAATATAAATCCCCAAATGTTCAAACATATAGAGATTAACAGCAGTATTGATAATACTCCGATTATGATTTTACTTTTCTTGTTCATGTCTGCTTGTATTTTTGAGTTAATGCCTGTTTCAATCAATCCGGCGGTGAGGTTATCATGCCTGCCTCCTTTTTCTATACCTATATTATCTATCGTCTCCATGATGTTCTCCACGGTCTTATCGACCGATTTATCGTACGCGACGAGCTGGAGAATATCCTTTTCCTGCGCAGCTCCCCAGACGCCGTCGCTGCACAGGAGGAAACGATCGCCCTTGAGGTAATGAATCCCCCGGTTTATTTCGACGTCTACTTCAGGCTTTGTTCCCAATGCCCGCAGTATGACGTTGGACTCGGCGGACAGGCGGGCCTGCTCTTCGCTTATACGCCCGCGCCTCACAAGCTCGAAGACCATCGAATGGTCGAAGGTTCGGAATATCTTCTTCGAGCCTCTCACCTGATATATGCGACTGTCTCCTACGTGAGCGGCTACGGCCGAGTCTTCGCTTATAAGGAGCGCGACGACTGTTGTGCCCATGCCTTGCAATTCGGGATTGTCGCAGCCGGTTTGATACACCACGCTGTTGGCCATAGTTATGGCCTCAAGGAGTATTTCCCCCGCATCGGAAGGGCTTGCACTCGATACCCCTTCCATGATTGTTTCGACGGCGAGGTTAGAGGCCGTACTTCCACCTTTGGCGCCTCCCATTCCGTCGCACACTACGACTAAGAGGCCGTGTTCCGTCTCGCAACATCCGTAGGCATCCTGGTTCTCTTCTCTTCCTCCTATCCGTGATAAGATATTTATTGTATACTCATTCATCTGTCATCTTATTATTATGAGGACAATTATCAATAAAAGTAATAACGCCAGCGCTCCTACGACGCAGTACAATACCGTAAGGTTCACGCTCAGCCCTCCGTTGCCCTTGTTGACGGCCTTCATGATTGCGGCCTTGAAGTCTGCCGCCGTTTGGTATCTGTCGGTTTGTTTCTTGGCCGTCGCTTTCAGCAGCACCCTGAATAAAGGTTTCGGGATAGACCTGTTATAAGGTAGCGGCATCGTGATTTGCTTCTCCATTATATCCACATCGCTACCGCCGTCAAAGGGATTGACGCCCGTCAGCAGTTCGTAGAAGGTAACGCCTGCGGAATACAGGTCGGAGGTTGCGTTAATGAGGCTGCGTTGTCCCGTAATCTGTTCAGGCGGCGCATAGGGATATGTGCCGAAGCCGCGTCCTTCGAGGGTGCCGAGGCTAATGCCGTCGGAGGTTGCTATGCCCAAGTCCATAACCTTCACTACACGTCCGTTCTCGACCATTATATTCGAGGGCTTCAGGTCGCGATGCCATACGGGTGGATTCTGAGTATGCAGGCATTGCAGTGCGTCGAGCACCGAGTACATCATTCCCGATACCATGTTGGCGCGCGCGGCAGGGTCGGCATCGCGCACAGACTTGTTTATCGTCTCGCCCCTTACTAATTCGCTGATTATATATACAGGGCCACGGCTACGGTCAAATTCGCAATATCCGAGCATCTTTATCAGGTTCGGATGATAGATGAAGAGCGAGGCTTCGTGGCGGGCACGGTTGCGTATCTGCGGATTTTCGGCATGACGGTTGTATACTTTCTTAATCGCCACCTTCTGTTCGGGGTTGTCGGTATACCATCCTTTGAAGACTTCCCCCATTGCTCCGCTACCGATGCGAAACTCGTCGCAATGGTAATAACTGAATTTCTCTCCTTTGTTTGAAACCAGGTTTATTCTTTGCATATTCGGTACAGGCATATTATCTAATGTATGGTGCGTAATTAAACGTGCGTATGGATTCGGCGAACGGGTGTTGGATTTCGTTATATATCCTACGGCCGTTTTCCATCCTGAAGGGTAGCTGCTCTACCTTGCGCTTAGCCATTTCGAAGTATCTCGCCGCCTCGCTTTTGTTCTCCCTCACACCGTTGCCGCGGAGGTAATCCATTCCGATGTCGTACATCGCCATGTAGTTGTCGAAGTCGTAATCAAGAGCTTTCACGGTATACATGTGCGAGGCCGAGTCGTCGCCATCGATGCCTAAGGCCTGCTGCATGAGGGTCGTCAATTGGCTCCTACCCTTCTCCTGATAGATAGCTCCGAGCTGCCTGAAGGCGGGCGAATAGTTCTTGGCCGCAGCCTTAGTCGTCCACTCGAAACCTTCGCCGTACTTATGCCTCCCTATCAGCAATGCTCCCAGGCGGAAGGCTGCTTTAGGATAGCCCTTGCCGGCTGAAGTCATCAGCCACTCCATAGCCTTGTCATGATCCTCGCGGTCGAGTATCTCGTAAAGCTCGTACTGCGCCTGAGGGTATCCGAGCTTGGCCGCCGATTCGTAGTACTCGATGGCCCGCTTGCGATTCTGCTGCACGCCGTTACCGAACATATACATATTGGCTTTCACGAACTGGAACTCCGGGTTGTTGGCCTCCGTCCCCTTATCTATTACCCTGCCGGCGCTCTCGAAGTAGCGCACAGCCTTGTCGTAATCGGCCTCCACGTCTATGCCGTTCTGGTAAATGAGGCCAAGTCTGTACTCGGCAAGCTTATTCCCCATCCTCGCAGCCTTGCTTGTGTATTCAAAGCCGCGCCTGAAGTCTTTAGGCATTCCGATACCTTCATAGCTCATTTCGCCGAGGTAGTAGCAAGCATCTGAGGACGACAGCGAGTCGGCTGCCTGAAAGAGCGAGTCGGCCTGTACATACTCCGAGTTTGTATACGCCGCCACGCCGCGGGTCAGTAATTCGAGCATTCTTATGGTCTGCGCGATACTGTCCGTCCGCATTATGCTGTGGGCCTCCTTGTATAAGTCGAGCGCGTCTTGATAGAGAGCCACCGACATCATCGACGATGCCCCGGCGAGGGCTTCGCCGAAGCGTCCGCGCTTGCCGTCCTGATACCTCCATATCCCGAAAAGCGTCAACAGCACGAGGCATATGCCGCCGGCTATGTACGCCCATTTCTTTATGGGCTGGGGAATGGGTGATTTGCCTTTTTCTATCTGTTCGATGTCGACGATAAACTCGGTGGCGGACTGATACCTTTCGGCAGGGTCTTTGGCCGTCGCCTTGCGAATGACGTACTGGAGGTCTTTCGAAATGCTGTCGTTGCGGGGAATGACCTGCTCGCGATGGCCTTTGATGATCTCGTACATCGTGCCGGTGAAAGGCAACTTCCCCGTAAGCAGTTCGTAAAGCAGTATGCCGGTTGAGTATATGTCCGACGCCGCGTTTGTGAGCCAGTGCTTGCCTTCGGCCTGTTCGGGGGAAGCGTAGTTTATCTTCCCTATGAACTTGCCTTCCTGCGTGCCTTTGCCGAACTCGTCCTGGTATTCCACAACCTGCTTGGCTATGCCGAAGTCGATTAGTTTTATCTTGCCGTCTTTGCAAACCATGACGTTTGAAGGGTCAATATCGCGATGTATGAAGCCCTTGCTGTGCAGCATATATAGCGCGGCCAGGATGTTTTTGGTAATCTTAAGGCTTTCGGCCTGCGAGAGTATACCACTCTTCTTTATCAGCTTGTCGAGCGTTTCACCCTCAAGATATTCGCTTATGACGTGATAACGAGGTTTGCCGTCGCTGTCGACGGTTTCCACGAAGTCGTACATCCTGACGATGTTTTCGTGGATAATCCTTATCGAGGCCTCCCGCTGCGCCCTGGTGACGCTCTCATCCGACAAGTCTTTAAAGAGGACTTTTATGGCAACGTAATCATATTTACCGGTATCCCCGTGGACGAGTTTTCCTTTGAATACAATGCCCATGCCTCCCTTTCCGAGTATGTCGGCTTTATTTTCAGGGTCAAACTCGTAGTAGCGGCCTGAGCGCAGGTCGGCTTCATTTTGTAACAGTACTGTCGCCACGATTGAGGTGTGTAAAGGGTTTTAAAGGGGGTTCTTGTTTAAATTCGCGTCTTATCGCTTTCCGGATACATCTCGCGGTCTGTGTAGTCGAAGTTGCCCGCCGAGGCGAAGTTCTCGACTTTCTTGAGGCCGAACTCTGCCGCATCGAAGAGGAAGAGCAGCAGCTCGTAGTTGCCGAGCTTTATCTTATCAAGGTTCTTACATTGGCAAGGGTTGAAGCCGATGTAGTTGTTGTTGACGAATATCCCGTTCGAGGATCCCCGTTCCATTATGCCGACGTTCAGCCGGTTGTTGTCGCCCGGATTACGGTGTATAGCCAGCACTGCGTGGACGCGGCTGACGGATATTTCGTTGAGCACGACGTCACATTCGTCGCCTGATCCGATCAGGTTTTGCCCCTGCCGGAGAACCCAGTACTCGCCTTCTTCCGTTCTTGAGACCGAGACGAGGAATCCTACGATCGGTTTGCCCGACGGGGCGTCTTGCGCCTGCGGATACTCGTTTCCTGCGGAATAATTTTGCTGTCCGCCTCTTGAGGTGACAACGGTTCCTTCCTGTGTGCGTTGCGCTCCGACGCGGGGAGCGGCTGCTGTTTTCCCGTCTTGCATACCGGGAACTACTGTGCGATAGTTTGCCATAATTATTAGTGTTTTAATTTATTTATTGTAGCCTGTTTTTTATGTTACGGAGACAAATATATCCAATAACAAAAAATATTAAATTACATATCCATATCCTAAATGTTTAACGTTAATTTATCGTCGTTTAAAGGCGACAAAATCATGTTTATATACTATAAATATTATTCATAAGTCACAGAATATTCAGCATATCCTTTATTTTCTTGTAATATAAAGGGGAAACCGTCCGGTCTGCATCCATCTGAAGCGGCGCGTCGAAAATGCACTTTTGCGTCTTATTCTCTATGCCCAGGAGGTGGATAATATTTATGATACAATATTGATTAATCTGTACGAACAGGGAACTTACGGAGGTTATATCCCCGGAGTTTACGGTCGAGCGGAGTTTGTGAATCCTGTCGTTGACCAACCTCACCTGCCACTTCCGCGCGTGCTTCACGTATTCAAACAAAAGCACGTCCTCGTAATTAATCATCGCGATGCCCGTTATGGTTTGCACGGCAAAGCGGTAATCATTCCTGAAGTTGTGAAATGCGGTATGTTCATTTATCCTCTGTTTCATATTATAAATTATGTATGCAGATGTTTATACGGCAAAAATAGCCTGTATCCGAAGAGCAAAATACCCCACAAATAGGTACAAGGACGCGGGCGCATGAATTTATCCATAAGAGTCGGACTGCAAGTCCGGATACGCTTCTTCGTTGGTAATATAGAGTTCTATGTTGGTAACATAGAGTTCTATGTTGGCAACATACAACCCTATGTTGGCAACATACAACTCTATGTTGGCAACATACAACCCTATGTTACCAACATACAACCCTATGTTGGTAACATAGAACTCTATGTTGGCAACATATTTCGGTGGGCCGGCCTTAGTGTCCGCCCTCTTGGTATTACAATAAAATCTTAGTAACGAATTGTTTTCAATGCTTCACGGACTTAAACGCGAGGGCGTACATGCGCATTTGCTTGACCATTGCGAGGAGGCCGTTTGAGCGGGTTGGCGAGAGGTGTTCCCTCAATCCTGCCCGGTCGATGAAGTAGAGGTCGGCGTCCAGTATTTCCTGAGGGGTATGCCCGGAGAGTATTTTTATAAGCAGGGAGACTATCCCCTTTACGATAACGGCGTCGCTCTCTGCGCGGAAACTTATCATTCCGTCTTCCATGACTGCATTAAGCCATATGCGGCTCTGGCAACCCTCTATCAGGTAGTTTTCCGTTTTGTATTTCTCTTCAAGCTTTGGGAGAGAATTGCCGAAGTCTACCAGCAGGGAGTAGCGGTCATTCCAGTCTGTGAAAGCCGCAAATTCCTCGATGACTTCGTCCTGGAGTTCGTTTATTGTTTTAGGCATATCTTTTTCGAGGTTCATTGTTTGTAAATAACTTCCATGACGGTCTGCCCTACGGCCTTGAGGGTTTCGCGGCTGATATTGTCCATCGTATCGTTGTGCGTATGCCAGTAATCGGCGAAGCCGTGTATGTTTTCGGTATCATAATTGATGATGTCGATGCATGGGATATTACGTCCCTTGATGACGTACTGGTGGTCGTCGGTTATTTCGCCTATCCTGCCGTTCAGGAAGTATTTACCAAAGCCCGAATCGCGCGCTTTGCCCCATACCTTTTCGACAATATCGGAAGCCCTTACGACCGACGTTCCCTCTTTGTAGAAAGTAGCGCCTTTCGCACCCACCATATCAAGCAGTATTCCATACTCCGCCTTGTAGTTGGGCGTATGCGGGTTTCTTGCCCAGAACTGCGAGCCGAGGCACCAGGATGATGTGGCATGGCTACGGGTTTCAAACGAAGGTATGCCGTAGTCTTCGGCGTCAAAGAAGATAATGTCTACGCCTGCGAGGGGAGCTTTCGCCCCTATCTGCCGCGCTATTTCAAGGAGCACGCCTACTCCGCTTGCGCCGTCGTCAGCGCCGTCTATGGGCGTGCGTTGCGTAGCGGGGTCGGGATCATTATCGGCGTATGGCCGCGAATCCCAGTGCGCGAAGAGCAGTATGCGCTTAGGGTTGGAAGTATTATAAGAGCCGATGATATTACGCGCCTTGAGGCGGTCTCCATTATAGGCCGTCAAGGTCATTTCCTGGACATGAAGCTGCGCGCCGAAACGTTTCAAGCCCTCAATAAGATAGTCGCCGCAAGCCTTGTGCGCCGTCGAGTTCGGCACGCGAGGCCCGAAATCCACCTGCTCGCTTACGTACAGGTAAGCGCTGTCGGCATCAAACTCAGGAGCCGGCGCGTAGGATAATACGACCGGTTCATTCCCTTTATCGGGCGTGCTTTTATTTGCGCACGAAGCGAAGGCGCAAGCAAGTACAGTCACAAAGATTTTCAACGTATTCATAACCCGTTCTTTATTAATGACGCAAAGATAGCGTCAGTTTATGATTCTATAAAGTCTGCGCCGGATTAATTCTTTCTCCGGTCCATTCCGTAATATCTTTTTTGGAAACGCCATAGCCTATGTCCCAAATCATTCCTTTCTTGTTGCAGTAACGGCAGAAAGGCATTGGCTTGCACAGGAAGTTCATTATCTCGTCAATATTTTTCGCTTCAAAGATGTCGATATAATCATTCTCAGTCACTGCAAGATTTTGTTTGAAGTATGAATTAAAATACTTGATGTACGGAATGAGGGAGCAGGTATAAATCTTTCCCTCGCTCAGGGAGATGCAACGATTGGCGCTGTTACACATCAGGAAGCTTTCCCTTGGATCCTGTTTGCCTTCGATGTCGAGAGGCGAGCACTGCATAGTTTTGCTTACGGAGCCTGTGCTGCCGTAATAGTCAAACGCTACGCCCTGTTTCCTTACGAAGGCTTCGGCAGCGTCATGGTCGAATTTTATCGGATACTTGGTGACAATTATCTGGATGTTGTTATTGCGGCAACTTTCCCAAAAGTCTTCTTTCTGCTTCGTAAGCAATATCCCATTAGTTACGATACGGATAGTTACGCGGGGGAAATACTTCCTTGCTATACGCATAAAGACGGCGACCTGCGGATGTAGCAGCGGTTCTCCGCCCAGCAGTTGTATCTCCTCTACACGTCCGTTACACAGGTCGGAGATGCGGGCGCAATCACGTTCAAAGACAGCCGTATCTTCAAACGTTTCCGGAGCAAGCGGCGAGAGATTATCGCATCCACGGCAATTCAAGTTGCAATGATCGGTAAGATGTATGTGCAATATGGGAATCAAAGCTTTGCGCCGCATATTCTCCTTTGTGATCTTTTTAAGCAACGGAGCCAGCGAACGCCGGAAGAGAATAAGTTTGTACGGGATAAGTTTTTTTACCAAGTTCTTGATCATATAGATTGTAATAAAAATTTCCGCTAAGGTAATGATATTATTAATATGTCCCCGACTTGATATGTCACGCGATACGTACTGAAGCGTTCTTATGGGTTTAATATTTCGTTCTGCACCTTTTTGCTTAACGAGCGCAAAACCAATTCGTAGGATTCGTCCAGCATTTGTTTCAGAACGTTGCCGGGTACATTCCCGTTCATGTACATCGAGCTCCAATGTATTTTATTCAAATAGTATCCGGGAATAATATCATCATATGTTCCCCGTAAATCTTCGCCGTGCTCCGGCGTATGCTTGACGGAAATAATGGGCCTTCCCTCGCCGTCGTTGCCTACTAAGGCGAACATTTTGCCGCGAACGGAATAACGGATGGCATCCCATTCTTTTTTGTAATCCTCTTCGGCGCCCTTTTTCGAAAGGCAATGCGCCTGTATAAAATCATAATTCATGTGCTGTATGGTTTTCTTTTAGTAATACATGGCGCAAAGATGATGAAAAAACCGTTGACTGTCGCTACTTTCCGGCAGTGTGCATACATTTCTTCCGCTGTATGTCGATACGAGGTTGCCGGATGCAGATTGCGCAGGCGTTTTTGCGCAATCTGCCAATTGATGAACGGTCGGTTAAAAGTCGAGTCTTACATTAAGATACTTATCCACTCCGGTAAGCATATTGCCCACCTTATAAACTATGCCGGCTTGCTCCTTATCGGGGACGGAAACTACAATTGTCCGTCCTGCAGGGAGGAATAGTTCCTCAGGATAAGCAGGCGAAGCGTCGAGGCGTTCAAGCCTGTAAGGAACGTCTGAAAGATTGGCTATTTCAAGCATCTTCCTGCCGTTCTCGTTGTGAAACGACGGACGTATCTCTACCGTTTCGCCGAAAAATTCCTGCAAGTATTCCTCCTTGCCTATCAGTGTGTCGAAGAAGTATATAAAGGTGCGTTTTGCAAAGAGAGCTTCCCTGATTCCTTCCTCCGTCCGGTCACGGCTTAAGACCAGCGTCATGGGGCGGATGAAAGATGGGGAGAAGTCATACAGCCGCTCATTAACGTCGTGAACGTCCGTGTTGCCTATTATGGCCAGGTCCTTATCTATGGTCCAATTCAGCGCGACAGGATACCACTCGAACTCATTAAACACCTCTATGCCGTGAAGCCAGCCGTTGCGGTACAATGTTTCATGCACAGGATACCAGCGTATGCTGTCGACGCCCCATCCCGGATGATTCCAGAAGATAAAGGCCCCCTGTTTGACAGCTTCCTCGAACACCTTCATGTAGTCGGTATGTGTAAGGGCGTTGATGTCCTTAACGAAGAGAGCGTTCAAGTGTCCGGGAGGCATAAGTCGGGTAATTTCGGCTCCGCGTATAAGTATAAGGTTACGTCTGGCGGCATCCTTCGCCGCTATTTCGTATGCAAGGTTATGATCGCCCTTCTCAATGCCGCGTCGCGAAGGCTGTCCCTCTATATGTTCGGTGATAGCGATAGCGTCAAGGCCTTCTTCCCAGGCTTCGTCTATACGTAGAGAAGGCCATACTATACCGTCGGAGAAAATGGTATGCATATGGAAATCGCACTTTAGCAGTTGATAGCCGCCTATCTTCTCAGGCATATGTATCGTCCGGCGCGCCTTGAGGCGGCCTTGTCCCGCCTTTATTGACTTCGGCAGCTCTTGTGCAAAGAGTGTGACCGCGCTTGCTGCGAATACTGATAATACGAATAAAAGTCGTTTCATTTTTCCAGTGTTTTATGATTAATATTAAAATTATTCCCACCCGAATATCTGTGGCGCCAAGGCCGGATTCAGGTCCATCTCATGGCGGGGGACGGGGCGGTAGTAGAATTGAGGCTCTTCAAACGCGCCCATATCCTTTATTGTAAGAATATTCCCCGAATCGCCGCCGGTGAGATATATCGTCGCATTCTGGTCGTCTATACTCCCGGCCCTGTAATATGCGAGCTTTACTCCTAAGCTGTTCGCCTCCTTATCGTCTTCGGCGGGTATGGATTGGTCGGAAGGGATGAGGAATACATCTTCGGCGCCGTCGCCGGTGAGGTCAAACTTGCCGAGGGATGGAAAGTAGATGCCTTCCGGCTCCTTTTCCAGCAGCTTGCCGCCGTGCCAGCGCATGAGGTCGTTATACCGGAATCCTTCAAAGGCTAACTCCACGCGCCGCTCGCGTCTTATCTCAAGTACGCTCTTCCACCGGCTGCCTGCAACCGAAACTACGTCGGGATATGCATCCTGCATTAAAGGATCGACGGCCGGGTCGAGCGGCATCGGAGGCATGCCGGCGCGTGCGCGGAGAATATTCACGCTTATGTCCAAATCGTTTGCGGTCAATTCGCCCAGTTCGGCTTTCGCTTCGGCATACGTGAGGAGAGTTTCGGCATAGCGTAATACGGGATAATCGACGCTATGGTAAATGTCCTCCGACTTGTCGTTAACGAAACCTTTTATCAGATGATAGCCCGAAAAGTTCTTGTTAAACGTCTGCACGTATGTTCCGGCGCCTGTGGCGTAGGTCATCACATTAATTAGTTCCCAGCCGGGAAAGGCGATCGTTTGCTTGAGCCGCAGGTCGCGGCCGGTGAACTCTTCGGTGAACATACGTGTGCGGTAGCCGGGTTGCGAGGAATAGAAGCTGCCGTCGTCCATCAGGTATGATTGTATCATATCTTTTGCCGGAAATGATTCGTAGTTGCCGAACATATACGCCCAGAAGCCGCCGGATATCGTCTTGCGGTCGTATTGCCGGACAAGTATGACTTCGGGATTGCCGGCAAGCTCGATGTTTGTGAACAGCGAGAGGTAGTCGGTCTCCGGACTGCCGGTATTATAGATGCCAAAGCCGCCGTTATCCATTATTTCACGCGCGGCCTCGCTTGCCATACGCAGGTACTTGTCCGCCGTCGATTGCAGGCCGAGTTCGGGGTGATACTTCCGCCATGTCCCCTCATACAGGGCGTGGCGGGCCATGAAGGACAATACTACCCACCTGTCTACCGAGCCGGCGGGCTGCCCCGTGCGTACTGCTCCGGCTGCAAAGGTGTAATCTTCAAAAATCTTGTCGACAACCGTCGCACGATCGTCGCGCGCGGCGAAAAGGGCTTCATCTGTCGTGCCGAATGCTGTCTCGCGCCAGGGGACATCGGAATAGCGCAGCACTTTGTTCATATAGAAGCGGGCGCGGAAGAAACGGGCGACGCCTTTGTAATGATTCAGCGTCTCGCCGGTTACATTAGCCTTGTCGCAATTATCAAGGAAGATGTTTATCTCCCTCAAATCGGTCCAGTCCCATCCGCCCGTGACGGTGGTAGAGCTCGGATTGGCGGAGATCATAATATTCTTGTGCTCCGTAAGGGCCGTAGTGCCTTGGTTGTCTGTTCCCTCGTCGGCGGTATAGCTGCCGGGGCCGGGGAAATCATAAAGCCCGTAGCAGTACATCTTAAGGTCTTCCTCGGTATTGAAAAAATTCTCGACGCCTATCTCCGTTAGCGGCAGGCGTTCCATATACCCGTCGTTGCAGGACTGCTGCAGGATTGTTATGACGAGGCCGGCGCAGATGGCGGCAATGTATCTGATGTTTGTCTTCATTTAGTCATGATTTATTATGAATTAAAAAGTAATATTCAAGCCTGCGGAAAAATTGCGGTCGAACGGGTACGTATATCCGTAGCCGTTGTCGGTAACGGCTTCGGGATCGTAGTATTTGCTTAGGGCCGACCATTCGCACAGGTTATCTATGCCGATGAATATACGCGCCCTTGAGACGTTGACCTTGGCCGTGAGGGCGGCGGGGAGGGTATAGCCGACGGTTACGTTCTTGACGCGCAGGTAGGCGGCGTTCAGCAGGTGGCCTGTTTGCGGTATGGCAAGTCCCATAGCTTCGTTTATGCCTGTGCCGAGATTCTTGTCGGCTAACCAGCATTGGAAGACGGGGTATCGGGCATTCAGGTTTTGATCGGCCAATCCGGCATTGATGTAGGAAACGGAGTGCTTGGCGCGCTCAGTCTCGCTGTCGCCCTGCGGCCGGTAGAAGTCATACAGATGCTCGTAGCCGCCGGCATACGGTTGTTGGTAGAAACTCCAGTAAAGAAAGCTCTGGGGATAATAATCTCGCTTGGCTATTCCTTGTATGAAGACGTTGGCATCGAACCCGTTCCACTGTGCGTTGAACGTGAAGCCGAAACGCAGGCGGGGTGCGCTGTTGCCGATAACGGACAGGTCGTCGGCATCGTCGGCTGTCGTGCCTTTTGTTATACGCCCGTCGCCGTTCAGGTCTTTATACTTAGGCCAGCCGGGTACTATGTCGAGGGCTCCCCATGGTATGATACTGCTCTCGTCTAACTGCGAGATTTCTTCCTGCGTGGCGAACAGGCCGTCGCTCTGCAGCCCCCATATATCTCCCAGCTCGAATCCTTCGTAGTACGACCCGAACATTTTCGTGGGATTGTCGAAACGGGTGATGCGCGTATGGTTGTCGGAAAGAACAAACTTTGCATTCCAGACCAATGGCTTCGAGGCGAGCCTTAACTCGTCATGATACGCGATGCTTAGCTCCCAGCCCGTCGTGCGTAGGTCTGCGGCGTTTTCCTTAGGCTCGGAGGCCCCCAGCATACCGGGGAGCTCGCGACCTGTGGAGAGCATATTACGTGTGTCGCGGCGATAGACGTCGAACGTCGCCGAGAGTTTATTGCCGAAGAAGCCGAGGTCAAGACCAATATTCGCGGTAGTAATCTCCTCCCAGGTATAGTTCGAGGATACAAGGCCGGGCGTTGTTACTATCTGCTGGATTTTGCCGTCCACAAGGTAGTTGCCTTGCCTCGCGTCCATTGTCGGGATGTAGCCGTACTCGCTTACAAGTTGATTGCCGAGGGAACCGTAGGATAGCCGCAGCTTTGTCTGGCTTACGACAGGGTATAGGGGCGCGAAGAACTTTTCCGAATCTAACCTCCATGCTACCGAAGCCGATGGGAAGAACCCGAAGCGTTTATTCTCAGGGAAACGGGACGATCCGTCGTAGCGCCCGTTTATCTCGGCTATATAACGGTTGTCATACGTGTAATTGGCCCTGAAGAAGACGCCGCGCAGGGCCCAGTCGCGCACCGTCTCGTTTACTGTCTGCTCGCCGGAAGCAAGCCCGATCGTGGGCAGCGAGGATGAGATAAGTCCCTCGCGCTCGGCGCTGAAGTAGTTGTTCTTGTTGTATTCCTGGTTATATCCGGCTATGAGCGTTAGGTCATGGCGACGGTTGAAGGTGCGGTCGAAGGTGGCGTATACGTCAAAGACGTTATAGTTGTCGAACGTCGCCCGGCGGTACGCTCGCGTGTCGCCTTCTTCGCGTATATCCTCCGGGCCGTACCCGATTTTGTACTTTGTGTAGTACCATTGATAGTCGCCGTATCCGCGCGCTAAGGTATAGTTGGCGTTTATCAGAAGGCTTCTTTCAAAAAATGAGGCCTCGGCGGAGAATGTCGCCTGGAATTTGTCATACTTATCGCTCTCCTCGCCGCCGTCGGCCAGCCGCGCCATACTGCGGCCTACGGTTGTATTGGCCCACGCGCCGTCGGGATTTACATCATGGTCGTCGGGAGCGAAATCGTAGAAGGTATCCATATTATAGCCCTGTGACGGCTTATTACGCTCGGTGGCTACGTATGATATGTTGTTGGATATACGGAAATGCTCGCCGATGGAATAATCTGCCTTATTGCGTATGCTGTAACGGACGAAATTATCGCGGTCGACGATATGCGCAAGCAAGCCGTCTTCGGTATCTATCCCTGCGGAGAAATAGTAACGTAGCCCGCCGGAGGATCCCGACACGGAGGCTTGGTTGGAAGTTGTGGCCGTAGTCGTGTTAAGGAAATAATCCGACCAGTCCGTATCGCCCATATAATCCCATTGCGTCTGGTCGAGAGGATTGATGCGCACCGCTGGCTGCGAAGGATCGTCGGAGCGGCGGCGCGCCCATTCCAAGCGTTCGTCGCTCGCTACGTGGCCCGAACTCCAGGGCGTATTCAGCACGGCGATATTCTTTAGCTTAAGGTAGATGTACGGGTCCGACGTCTTCGCAGGCAGGACGGTAGGATGCTTCCACGCGAAGTTATTGTTGTAAGAAACCTGTACGCGGTCGCCGCCGCCTTGCTTGGTAGTGATTAATATGACGCCGAAGGCTGCGCGCGCTCCGTAGATAGCGGCCGACGATGCATCTTTCAAGGCCGATATGCTCTCTATGTCTGCCGGTAGCAACATCGTAAGCTCCGCAGCGCTCGAGGCCACGCCGTCGATAAGTATAAGGGGCTCGCCGCCGTTGATTGACGCCGTTCCGCGTATGTTTATACCGGGCGTCGCTCCGGGCTCGCCGTTGCTGAAGTCAATGTTAAGATTCGGGATGACGCCCTGCAATCCTTTGAAGATGTTATTCACCGGCCGCTGCTCAAGCTCCTTCGCGCTGATACGGTCGACCGAGCCCGACAGGTTTACCTTCCTCTGCACGCCATAGCCGACAACTACCACCTCGTCCAGCATTTCATCGTCCTCCTCAAGCTCGATACGCAGGTCGGAGCCGTCGCCTGCGGCAACTTTTTTAGTAATAAAGCCGAGGTAGCTCACGCTAAGTGCGGCGTTTCCGGCGACGCTCATCTCAAACCTCCCCTCGATGTCGGTGATTGTCCCGTTCCCGCTCTCAGGCTCAATAACGCTCGCTCCGGCAAGGGGCTCCCCGCTCGCGCTGACCACAACGCCGCGCAGGGTGCGCCGCGCACGCACCTGTCCGTCTACCGGCTGCATGCCGGCAAACAAAAGGGCGCAGAATAATAAGAATGTTGTTAATTTCATCTCTACTTTTTGTTGATTTTATGGAAGGCAAAAGTAGAGGCCGGATGTTACGCCGGAATTAACCGATTTTTACGAACGGGAATACATACGGATAAGAAACGGTTAAATTTATCCGCCAAACAAAACGATGCCGCCGGCGCGCGCATAAATCCCGCCCCCGCAGAAAGCTTGAAACATAGCGGAGTTACCGCCCCCGCCGCAATTGCCGCACC
>JAIRZN010000145.1 GCA_031267205.1 Tannerellaceae bacterium
TGAAGAAACGCGTGGAACGAGACCTCTGGTATATGAGAAACTGGACGTTTACAAGGGATATTTCCATCATCCTCAAGACTATCGTCAGTATGGTGCATGGGGATAGGAATGCTTACTGACTATTCGCTATCAAGTCTTATACTTTACGCAGCATAGTTTTGTGCATAGTCATCGTCATTGAAAAATTGAAAATTTTTGAGGGAACATATCCCAAGAAAAAAAATCGCTACCTTGGGCGCGGTTAAACAAAATATTGATTTTAAGATGATCACTATCCATTATTCGGTTTGGCGGAGCTTGGTTGCTGTCGCGATGGGGTTGCTTTTTATTATGTGGCCTCAGGAGTCTGTTTCTTATTTGATTGTTATGACGGGGGGGATTTTTATCCTTGCCGGCTTGTGTTCTTTTTTTGTATGGCGACGGCAGCGCGTGAAAAGCGAAGGCTGGTTTTCGCCCTCGTTGCTGTCGGTGGTAGCTGTCGGCAGTATACTGTTGGGGATATGGCTGGTTGTCTCGCCTGATTTTTTCATAGCTCTTTTCGGGCGCGTATGCGGGGCTGTCCTGGTGATTGCCGGCGTGCAGCAGGTTATTTCTCTGCTTGCAGCAAGGAAACGGTACGCGGTTGCGGCGGGCTATTATATACTCCCGGCGCTTATTTTAATAGCCGGCGCGGTTATACTTGTCTATCCCGTCGAAACAGTAGCGAATACCTTTGTGCTGTTGGGCAGCGTCAGCCTGTTTTACGGCGTCAACGAACTGATAAGCTGGTATAAGTTCCGCCCGAAGAAAGCGGAACCATTGTCTGTCGAAGAAGTAGAAGCGGAAGAAGTGGCAGACGGCGGCGCTTAGATCGTTGCGGCATCGTCTTCCTTGGTCAGATCGACACTCTCGTCGCCGGCTCCTTTGTCGAAGTATTGCTTGCGCAACGGGTTACGGGTCGCTTCCTTATGTAGGCGACGGTTCCGGCATATGTCCAAGGCGACGTATACGGCCTGGCGCAGGGAATCTTCGGAAGCGATATTTTGTCCTGCTATCTCATAAGCCGCACCGTGCGCCGGAGAGGTATGCACAACCGAAAGGCCGGCGGTATAACACAGCCCGCCCTCTGACGCCAGAGTTTCAAAAGGCGCCGCACCCTGATCGTAATACATCGCCAGAACACCGTCAAACTTTTCATACAGCCGGCCTCCGAAGAAGTTATCCGAGGCGTATGGGCCGAAGGACATTACGCCGTGTTTTTCAGCCTCCCGCATCGCCGGCATAATAATGTTCACTTCCTCGTCGCCATGTATACCGCCTCCGGCAACGGTGTGCGGATTGAGCGACAGCACGGCTATGCGGGGCCTGATGATGCCGAAGTCCTGCTTCAGCGACAGGCAAAAGGCCTCCAGCTTTTCCACTATATTCTTCTTCGTAATCTTAGGCAGCACCTCCGGGAATGGAATGTTTCCGGTGGCCAGCGCCACGCGCAAGTCTTCGCTTACCAGAACGGGGAGCGAAGTTTTGCCGTCACGGGCAAAGGCTTTCTCTAAGTATTCCGCAGGCATCGGCAGGGGAGGCGTCGCTGTGGAGGTTGAGACGGGGGCCGTCACTAATACGTCGATAGCCCCACGCTTCAGGTCGGCTGCCGCGACTTCCAACGCTTTGAACGCCGCTTCGTTGGACACCTCCGTAGGCCTTGAGAGTTCGACCTTTACCTCGTCGCCGATACAGTTAATCATACTCACCCGGTTGATTCCCGCATCTTCGGCCTTGACGATGGAACTGATATTCAAGGACGGCAATTCCAGCGCTTTGCGGTGATATGCGGCGATCTTTGAAGATCCGTATATAATGGGGATGCAAAACTCAGTCATCCGCGTATCCGAGAAAGCCTTAAGTATGATTTCATAACCTATACCGTTAACGTCTCCATGGGTGATACCCACCTTAATCATCCTGTCTTCCATTTTCAGACTTTTCCTGTTATTATTGTTTTATTTTCAGAGGTTCAGCCACCGGCTGGTCAAATTCCCCCGGCAGGCGCAGCGTATACAGAGCCGCTTCGATACGGCGAATATAATTCCTCTTGTTGGATTCCGGGGCATAGACGAACCCTTCTACTACGACGACCCTGTTGTTCGTTTCATCCAGACGGATGTGACTTACGAAGGGCCCGCCCATCATGTCCCCGACCATTTTCCACAATCCGCGCAAGACGCCGCAGTATTTACCGCGCACTGTGATGGCGGAATAGTTCGCTTCGGCGAGGTTTTTCTCCGTTGTCATATACGAGTCCGGAAAAGTGCCCGGCATGTTGATTTTCATCACGGAATCGCGTTTGGCGATCAGGTATTCGCCGGTGAACGTATTTTCGTCGGTGTACGGGAAGGTGTAGACGACCAAGTCCACACGGCCGGCCTTTGCATTGTTGGATGTCCAGAAAAAGTCTTTTTTGGTTCGCGTAAATGCCATGTCGGAAGGTATATTCATCAGAATATCGAACTTATTCCTCAGCGAATCCCTTATTCCGACGCCGAAGTCTTCCGCCATCGAAGCCGTAGCGCGGTTCATTTCTATTCTACCGAAGAAATTTGACAACTCGTTCCTGCGGTTGTGAAGGAAGTCGACTACGCTCGTCGTGTCAGGAGCGTTCATCGTCAGCACAACCTGTCCGTTCGCCCAGCGGTTGTTTTCGTACGAGAGTTTAACCGTAGTATACAATTTGTCATTCACATTGACAATGAGTACGTTTCTCACATACGCCAGCAGGCTGCCAAAGTCGTCCGACTCGGCAAACATGATATGGAAAGCGGGTTCCGACTGCGGCAGTCCGATGATTTCCGCTTCGAGGTCGGCTCTTATCGCATCGCCGGCTTTGCTGTCCCATACGGCTCTATCCGTCGTCACGGCTATTTCGTAAGGCATACCTGTGGCTCTGGAGAATCCCAGACTATTATTACACGACGCCATCAATCCCGAAAGGATAACTAATGCGGCAAAAGGAATCAAACAGTGTGTCTTCATGCTTCGTTATATGTTATTTTGTTTTATACCGCAAACCTACATAAAAATCTCCGATTTACACGTAGGTTAAGTAAAGAAGTCAAGACCAACCCTTGTCTTTGCGGGCTGAGTGGAGTCATCGCGTAATCCTCCGATTTAATTATAAAACCTGGCCTGCGCCGCAAAATTTAAGGGTAGGATCGGCTTCCTCATAGGAAACAGACATGATAGTCTAACGCCAAAGTGAATGAAAAGGGATATTTAGTTACTTTTGCCTCAGTATTAACTTTTAATTCATAGTATTATGGCAAGACAGAAGCAAGAGGTCCCCTTTGACGAAGTGGTAGAACTCGGTTGTGGACTTGACGTTCACAAGAAAGAAATAGT
>JAIRZN010000118.1 GCA_031267205.1 Tannerellaceae bacterium
GTAGGCCCGTTTGAACAGATTCGCGCCGGCGCACAGGAAATTGTAATCTGGAGGAAAAAATAATTCATGGCGCTTTAAGCCGAATCATGGCTTCTTCGTCTGATTCGGTATCCTTTATGTCCGGCTTGCCTCAAACAACTGTTTGACGTAAGCCGGACAATTGCGTTACCTGCATTTTTCTTAGACAAGACGGGGGTAATATGCCGGTTGTCATCTTAAAAAGTAAGGGTGCATTTAAATTAGACAACTGCGCCGGACGCCCCGCAAAATGTCTTCGGGCGAAAAACCAGCCGTTAACAATTATCCCCCTCGCTCCGCCTTGAATCGTAAAGGCCTGTATATAAAAAAGAAGGGGGCGCTTGACCGCCTCCCCGCAAATTCCGCCTATCTCATGTGAAAAAGAAGTGCGCGCGCCACACAAAACGCCCGTAACCAAAGATTTAAGAGTATCTGAAAAAAGTGATTGTCTAATTTAAACGTTCGTTTATTTCCGACAAATATATATCATAAAATGAATTGTACAAAGAAAAGGAAATCATTTTTCCTCCCTGTGCAACTATTTATTTCTTACCGCATTAACCGCTCACGCATAATTTTGATTCCGCCAAAAATCCACCGGTCGATTTTGTCTAATTAAAACGAACGATTTTACCAGACATGGGAAAAATGCCTGTAAAACCGTAAAAACGACATAATTATGATACTAAAAACATTGTTGGCGGATCTGTTCCCTTTTTGCGCATCCTCTATACCGGCGGATTTCGAGGATGGAGATTTCGGATTCGTTGAAGATGGCGAATCTTGCACGCTGATTAGCTACTCCGGCGCGGGTGGGGACGTAATTATCCCTTCCGTCGCCACGAAAACAGGGGGCGACGCCTCTACCGCTTATACTGTAACTTCTATCGGAAATTTGGCCTTTAGAAATTGCCCCGGCCTTGTTTCCGTTACAATCCCCGGCTCGGTGACTTCTATCGGTGACAGGCTTTTTGCGTACTGTACCGGCCTTGCTTCCATAACAATCCCCGATTCGGTGACTTCTATTGGAGAGTTGGCCTTTTTCCGGTGTAGCAGCCTTGCTTCCATAACAATCCCCGAATCGGTGACTTCTGTCGGGGATTCTGCTTTCCGCGCTTGCAGCAGCCTTGTTTCCATAACGATCCCCGATTCGGTAACTGCTATCGGAGACAGAGCTTTCTGGGGTTGCAACAGCCTCGTTTCCATAACGATCCCCGATTCGGTGACTTCTATTGGGGATTGCGCTTTTAACGTCTGCGCCGAACTTGCCTTCATAGCTATTCCCTGCTCGGTAATTTCTATCGGGGAAGATGCTTTTAACTCTTGCTCTTCGCTTTCTTCCGTAACAATTCCCGGTTCTGTGACAAGCATTGGCGCGAGGGCCTTCGAGAATTGCAAAGCCCTGAAAAACGTGACCGTCCTTTGGGCAACGCCGCAGTCCGTTGGCGTAAGCGCCGGCGTTTTTGAGAATGTCAACCTTGCCGGCCTGACCCTCAACGTGCCGGCCGGCGCGAAAACGCTCTATCAAATGCATGAGATATGGGGACAATTCGGTAGCATCGCTGACGAAATATAGGCGGAAGCGACACTATCCGATCGCCTCCCGATTGTAACCTCCTCCGTCCGGAACGGGTGGGACACCCCGGCGCGGGCGTTCAATAAACCCGTCAATGCATTCGATTACTTTGCCCTGCGCATTCGAATGCTTTGGCTGTGCATTCGATTACACTGCCTGTGCATTCGAATGCTTTGGCTTTGCATTCGATTACTTTGGCAATGCATTCGAATGCTTTAGCTTTGCATTCGATTACTTTGGCCTTGCATTCGAATGCTTTGGCTTTGCATTCGATTACATTGGCCAGTGCATTCGATTGCTTCGGTAGCGCATACAAGGACTATCCGTAAGATGTTGGTTAAAGAAACGAAATTATTATACAATTACGCAAATTATTTTGTTCTTTTGCAGGTAATTCGGGGATGGTGTATTCTTTCTCGTTTGTACCTACCTTGGTTGTATAACAATAAAGCATGTATTTTGATGGCAAAAGGTAAGAAGATAAGCTCTGTTTCTTTTTTCAATTCCCGCGTTACTTCCATAATCAGCATCGCCTTGGTTTTATTCCTGTTGGGATTAATATTCCTGATAGCTGCGCTTGGAAGCCGGCTGTCGGATTATGTGAAGGAGAATATCTCGTTCTCCGTCGTATTGAAAGATGACGCGAGAGACGACGATATTAAAAGAATCCAGAAAAACTTGGACGACCTGCCTTTTATCAAATCAACGGAGTATATCTCCAAGGAGCAGGCGGCAAAGGAACTTGAAACCGAACTGGGGGAAAATCCCGAAGCCTTTCTCGGCTTTAATCCCCTGCAAGCATCTATCGAAGTGAGGCTCAATTCCGAATACGCCAACGCCGACAGTTTGCAGGTGATAGAAAAGCGGATTAAAGCATACGCCTCCGTATCCGATTTGCTTTACAGGAAAGATATGATGCAGGTCGTAAACGACAATATGAGGCGGTTGGGCGTCGTTTTGCTTACGCTCTCATTGATGTTGATGGCCATCTCGTTTGTACTTATCGGCAATACTATCCGTTTGTTGATTTATTCCAAACGTTTCCTGATTCATACCATGCAGTTGGTTGGCGCTACCGCCGGCTTTATCAGGCGTCCGTTCATCCTGTATAATGTAGTGAGCGGCGTTTTTGCGTCCATAATGGCAATATTGATGCTGATTAGCGCGTTATACTACTTGCAAGGCGAGTTGGCGGGATTTGTGCAGATGTTGGATACGGGTATGTTATTGCTTATTTTCCTCTCTGTATTCTTGCTTGGAATACTGCTATCCGTTGGAGCCACCGTGCTGGCGGTCAACAAGTATTTGCGCATGGAAGTAAACACATTGTATTACGTATAATTAATTTGGAAATGACAAAAAACGATTTTGCCTTCGGGAAAGAGAATTTCATACTGATCGCCGTCTCGGTGGTGATTATAATTACAGGTTTCGTGTTAATGAGCGGAGGAGGTATTCCCGAAGACGGCATATCTTTTAATCCCGAAATATTCAGCGTGCGCCGCATAGTCGTAGCGCCTGTTACCACCCTGGCGGGCTTTGTGCTGATGGTCTTCGCCATTCTTAGAAACAGCAGGGATAAGAAGGACGAGGCATGAGCTTTACGGAATCTTTGGTTTTAGGCGTCATACAGGGCCTTACGGAGTTTCTCCCCGTAAGCAGCAGCGGTCATTTGCTTATCGGCAGCACCCTGTTCGGCTTGGAAGGAGAAGGCAACCTGTCCTTTTCCGTAGCCGTTCATGCGGCGACGGTGTTGAGCACGATAGTCGTCCTGTGGCGCGAAGTCTCCGTCCTTTTCAAAGGTTTCTTCAGTTTCAAATGGAATGAAGAGACACAGATGGTTTGCAAAATCCTCCTGTCGATGATTCCCGTCGCCATCGTGGGCGTATTTTTCAAGGATTACGTAGAAATGCTCTTTGTCGGCGGCCTCTTGCCGGTAGGCTGCATGTTGATACTGACGGCAACACTGTTGGCTTTTTCCTATTACGCCAAGCCACGCCAGAAAGAAAAGCTCTCTTTCAAAGACGCCTTTATCATCGGAGTAGCACAGGCGTGCGCCGTCATACCCGGATTGTCGCGTTCGGGCTCCACCATAGCAGCCGGACTTTTATTAGGCAATAAAAAAGAACAAATAGCCAAATTCTCCTTCCTCATGGTGATTATTCCCATACTTGGAGAAGCTTTTCTTGATTTGACGAAGGGAGAGTTTTCCGTAGAAGCGTCAGGAATATCGGCAACGGCATTGATTACCGGATTCCTTGCCGCATTCATAACCGGGTCCATAGCTTGCAGGTGGATGATTGACATGGTGAAAAAGGGCAAGCTGATATATTTTGCTTACTATTGCGTAGCCGCCGGATTGTGCGCTATCGTATACTCATTAATGAACTGAAATGGATTTTATTGACGGAGAGGTAATTTACCTGAATAAACCCTTACAATGGACTTCCTTCGACCTGGTGAACAGGTTCCGCTATAAGTTGACGAGGAAGTTGCATGTGAAAAAGATAAAGGTCGGACATGCGGGAACGCTCGACCCCTTAGCTACCGGCGTAATGATTATATGTACCGGAAGGGCGACCAAACGTATAGAAGAATTTCAATATGAAACGAAAGAATATATAGCGACATTGAAACTTGGTGAAACTACCCCTTCCTTTGACTTGGAGGAGGAGATTGACGCAGTTTACCCCACGGAACATATTACCCGCGATATGGTGGAAGACGCCCTGAAATCGTTCACCGGCACAATAGAACAGGTACCACCCGTTTTTTCGGCAGTGAAGATAAACGGCCGCAGGGCGTATAAATTCGCAAGGAAGGGTAAGGATGTCGAGTTGAAACCCAAAACGTTAGTGATTGATGAACTGGAACTGGTAAATTGCACGTTTCCCTTCATAACCCTGCGTGTGGTATGCAGTAAAGGCACCTATATACGCGCGCTGGCAAGGGATATAGGCGAGTCGCTGCAATCGGGGGCACACCTGACGGCGCTGGAACGAACGAGGATAGGGAATATAACGCTCGACATGTGCCTGCCTGTTGAGGAAATAGACGCCTTCTTAGATAACGCAATAATAAAAACAATTGATTAACTATATAAGTATGAAGCTTTCTAAATTCAAATTTAATTTGCCGGAGGGTCTTATCGCCTCACGCCCGGCTTTTAACAGGGACGAATCGCGGATGATGGTGATTCATCGTAAGACAGGAGAAATAGAACATAAGATTTTCAAGGAAATTTTAGATTATTTCAATGAACAGGATGTATTTGTTTTCAATAATACACGGGTATTCCCCGCTCGCTTGTACGGCAATAAAGAGAAGACGGGCGCCCGCATCGAAGTATTCCTGCTTCGCGAACTCAATGCCGAGTTGCGCTTATGGGATGTGCTGGTCGACCCGGCGCGGAAAATACGTATAGGAAACAAGCTGTATTTTGGGGATAATGATTCAATGGTAGCGGAAGTCATCGACAATACAACGTCCAGAGGACGAACGCTACGCTTCCTTTACGACGGCACTCACGACGAATTTAAAACAGCCCTGTTCGCCCTTGGAGAAACGCCGCTACCCAAGTATATCAACCGTCCCGTAGAGCCGGAAGACGAAGTACGCTACCAGAACCTCTTTGCCACAGAGGAAGGAGCCGTAGTTGCGCCGGCGGCCGGATTGCACTTCAGTCGCGAACTCATGAAACGGCTGGAGATAAAAGACTGTCGCTTCGCCTTCCTGACCGTTCACTCAGGCCTTGGAAACTTCCGCGAAATAGACGTGGAAGACCTGACCAAACACAAAATGGACTCGGAGCAAATGATTGTAAATGCCAATGTTACAAAAATCGTCAACAAAGGGAAAGACGACAACCGCAATATATGCGCCATCGGGACGTCAGTCATGCGGGCTATTGAAACGGCAGTAAGTACGGACGGGCATCTCAAGGAGTTTGAAGGGTGGACTAATAAGTTTATCTTCCCTCCATACGAGTTTAACTTAGCCACAAGTATGGTGACTAACTTCCATCTGCCCCTTTCCACTCTCTTGATGATGACAGCCTCTTTCGGCGGATACGACCTTATTATGAGTGCATACCAGAAAGCCATAGAAGAAGAATACCGCTTTGGCGCTTACGGCGACGCCATGTTGATTGTCTGAAGAAAACAAGGATATGGCAACGGCTTATCTCGGTCTGGGATCAAATTTAGGTGACAAAGGCAAGCATATTGCAACAGCAGTAAGACTGCTGTCCGAAAGGACGGGAAGGATTCTCGCCCTTTCTCGTTTATACGAAAGCCCTCCCTGGGGATTTGAATCGGAGAATGAGTTTGCCAATGCTGCGCTCGCCCTTGAAACGGAACTAACCCCCCTTGAGCTGTTGGATACTACCCAAGACATAGAACGTAAGATGGGGCGTGTAGTAAAGAGTTCGGGTTCTTACTGCGACCGGACAATAGACATAGACATTTTGCTTTACGAAGCCATGATTTTGTGCACGGACCGTATAAGTTTGCCACATCCGTTAATGCACGAACGCCGTTTTGTTGTCGTTCCCCTGTCGGAGATTGCCCCTACCCTTATGCATCCCGTATTGGGAAAGACTTTCGCGGAGTTGGCCCTTTCTCTTTAACCCTTATACTTTCGTAATTCAATGCGGAAAGTCGTTCCCTTTCCTATTTCAGAGCTTTTTACGAATATTTTACCTCCGTGATATGATTCGATAATACGTTTGACCAAAGATAATCCAAGTCCCCATCCGCGCGCTTTGGTTGTATATCCGGGAGTGAAGATGGCGGCGAATTTCGATTTGGGTATACCCTTTCCCGTATCGGCAACGTCAATGAGGATATTTCTCTTTAGTATTTCCATAGAGACGGTTATCGTACCTTGCCCCTCCATAGCATCTACCGCATTTTTTACTAAATTCTCAATAACCCAGGCAAAAAGAGAATCACTCATCAGCGCTAAGGCCGGTTCTTCAGACAAGCGGGTACAAATCTTTACTTTGGATGATATGCGCGTATTCATATATTCCAAAGCCGAATGAATCGACTGCGAAATATCAACCGGAGCAGGGTCTGGATGGGAACCTATTTTCGAGAATCGTTCCGCAATTGTTTCCAGCCGTTTCACATCCTTGTCCATCTCATTTAGAAAAGAAGGATTTATTTTTTTCGTGCGCAAATACTCCATCCACGCGATAAGCGAAGATATAGGCGTACCCAACTGATGTGCAGTTTCCTTAGACAAGCCAACCCATACTTTGTTTTGTTCCGCCTTCTTCGTACTGGCCAAAGCAAGAAAAGCAATCAGTATAAAAACAAACACAATGGAGAGTTGTGCATACGGGTACATAAGAAGGCGTTTGAGGATAACCGAATCGTCGTAATATAGGTACTGGTAAGTACCATCGCCCATATCAATTGTGATCGGTATATTTTTGCTCTTAAAATCTTTTATCTTTTTGGATAGAAAACCTTCTATGTCTTTTTCCGGAAGATTTATATTCCTATATTGTAATATCTTATCGTTTTCGTCGCATAGGAGAACAGGAATAGAAGAGTTCCCTTCTATAATTCTCAGAATAAGAGACATGTTCAAACTTGCATCCTCGTTCACCATCACCCGTCCCGCTTCCGCCCATATTTCTATCTTTTCACGCTCATCTTCCGCAAGTTTCTTTATCAACGTATTCGACACTACTACCGAAGCTATGGCAATAAGGATAGCTCCAAAAATAAGGAAATACATCAAATGTTGACGGGAATCATATATGTTCTTCATATTTTCATATCCAAATGTGTATATAACGCAGGATGAGTCGTATTATTACGTTAAAAAAGTAAAAGGGACTGATTACCTAATCGGAATCAATCCCTTATTAAAAAAAGACGGCAGCTACCTACTCTCCCACTTGCGCAGTACCATCGGCGTGGGTGGGCTTAACTTCTCTGTTCGGAATGGGAAGAGGTGGATCCCCAACGCTATAACCACCTTAATGTCTTTGCTTTTGCTATTTAGCTTTTCGGCTATTCAGCTATTTGCTTTATGCTTTCTTCATCTTTTCTATCTCTCTGACTCGAAGGAAAATGCAAATCTTGAAAAAAATAACTCCTGCTCTTTAAGATATACTCTTTGGTAAGGAAAGTTTCGGGCTATTAGTACTACTCGGCTTTTACATTACTGCATTTACACCTGTAGCCTATCTACGTTGTCGTCTACAACGACCCTCTATGGAGATCTAATCTTGAGGCTGGCTTCGCACTTAGATGCTTTCAGCGCTTATCCTTACCAGACGTAGATACCCGGCTATGCTCCTGGCGGAACAACCGGTTTACCAGAGGTCTGTCCAACACGGTCCTCTCGTACTAGTGTCAGACCCTCGCAAATCTCCTGCGCCCACGATAGATAGAGACCGAACTGTCTCACG
>JAIRZN010000172.1 GCA_031267205.1 Tannerellaceae bacterium
GCCGGATACTCAGCGGCCGATTATTTTTTGTGGAAATGCCTGCCAGGTACTCAGCGAACAATTATTTTTCCAAATAACTGCCCGATGAGTACTCAATGGAGCTTTATTTTTCCAAATAATTGTACTTGAGTAGTCGTTGAGGCTTTACTTTTCCAAATAATTGCCCACTGAGTACTCGTTGGGGCTTTATTTTTCCAAATAATTGCACTTGAGTAGTCATTGAGGCTTTATTTTTCCAAATATTTGCCCATTGAGTACTCGTTGGAGCTTTATTTTTCCAAATAAATGGCCATTCAGTACTCAATGGCCATTTATTTCTTCTAATAACTCCAATTGAGTACTCAACGGGCAATTATTTTTCCAAATAAATGGCCATTCAGTACTCGATGGCCATTTATTTCTTCTAATAACTCCAATTTTGACCTCAGTGGGCAAATATTTGGAAAAATAAGGCTTCAACGAGTACTCAATGGCCATTTATTTGGAAAAGTAAAGCTCCAACGAGTACTTTCGGCATTTATTTTCCAAAATAAACGCTCGTCGAGTACTCAACCGTCATTTATTTTTTCTAATAAATGCTCATTGGGTAGGGTTGAGCGTTTATTTCTTCCGGTAAATGCTCGACAGGTAGGGTTGGGCGTTTATTTCTTCCGGTAAATGTTCGACGGGTGCGGTTGAGCGTTTATCTTTTCCGGTAAGGCTCCGCCGTGAGCTATCGAGCATAGGTTTATATTTATGTGGGTACATTATGCGTTATCAGGCGTTTACTTTTCGTGGGAAATGTTTGTCGGGAGCGATTGAGGCGTTTGATTTTTGGGGGGAGGCGCGGCGCATGGCGGTTGTAGTTTTGCATGGGGTAGTTTTGGGCGGTGCGCCCGATGGTGTCCTCGCGTGAGGCAATGTATTGGTGGACATAACCAGTGCCGTACCGCAAACAATAAATATAGGCAAGGATCGGTACGGGCTACAAGCCCGCGCCGGCCAGAGGACGCCATGAACACTCGGCGGGGGATTTTTTCCCGAAGGGAAGCGTCGAAAACAATTGGCGAACGATTGTTGTCCGAAGGTGGGCATCACGGATGGTCGGTGGGGGAGTGTTATTTACGGGGAGATTTCATTGGGTGTACTGTGGTGTGATATTATCCTTGGGAATAATTTATAAACAATTTATGAACAATTGTTTTTTGTGGGAGACTTTATGAATAATTATCGGGGAATTGTTTTCCGAAGGGAGGTTTCGACGAGTGTTGGATGGAGGTTTACCATATGTGAAAATAATTTATAAACAATTTATGAACAATTATTGTCTGCGGGAATGCGTCGATGAACAATTTATGAACAATTGTTTTTTGCAGTAATACGTAGATAAACAATTGACGGATGATTGTTTTTTCAGTAGGGCGCCGGAGACATTCGGCGGGCGATTGTTATCCCTGCCGACGCGGGCTTGCAGCACGTGCCGTATCGCGAACAATAAATATAGGTACGGATTGGCGCGGGTTACAAGTCTGCGCCGACGGGAGAGGGCGGGCGCGCAGGTTTGCCTCTATATCGGACTTGGAAAGTGGTGGCGAGTGGGCGGGCAATACATCGGATGTGCAGGGGCGGGGCTGTGTGACCGCCCTTCGTCTTTGCACGGGGAGCAGGCGCATAAGGCTTGCTCTTCGTATTTGCGTGAGGGATAGTAGCGTAAAGCCCGCAGGGAGCGGAGCGAACGAGGACTTGCAGCGGATAGCCCGACCCGTCAGGGGCACGCCCAAATTATTATTCCCCGACAAAACGCGCCAAGGCGTATGCGGAATTTATAGGTGGTCGGTTGGCCAGAAGGCGGGCTTGTTTTTTGTGCCGCGCAGGGTGCAGTCCAGGCAGCGGCCGGGCGCATACATGGGCGGCGTGCTGCCGCTGCCGAGCATGTAGAGGATGCCGTTGCCGGGGGTGGTGGAGATTAGTTTGGTGCAGTCTCTTTGCGGCGGTTCGTAGGCTGTGATGAGTTCGGGCATGAATTGTTCCGTTACGGAGGGAACGGAGACTTCGACGTAGCCTATTACTTTTTCGGCGGGGGCGCTGAGGCAGCGGATGTTGCCGTCCATTTCGGAGGGAATGGGCGAGAAGATGCTGCCTGTCTGCGAAATGTTCTTGTTTTGGTTTGCGAAGTAGTCGTGGGCCTCCTTGCGTATCCGGTGCTGGGCGACGGAGATGTGGTAGAGTTCGGAGATTTTTTCGCTGTCCGGGGGTATCTCTATCAGACGCTTGTTTGAGATGACGTTGGCCGATAGCCGGTTGGTGGAGCCGATGAAGAAGGTGCGCGACCCGTCGGTTCCCCAGCAGTAGTATATATTGTTCGGGGAATGTATGTCGAAGTACATATCCCGCCCGTGCAGGCGTCCGTACTCGGCGAAGAGTTCCATTTTGAACTCCCAGTTTTCGCGGCATATCCAGCGGTAGTACGAAGTTGCGCCGTCGTCGCTGTGGGTGGAGACGTTTATGTAGATGGGTTGGCCTTCCGAGCGTTTTTGCCACGAGACGCTGTCTATTTGGGGTGATATGAGTGGTGCGAGGTAGCCGGATTCGTATTCTTTGCCTTTTGACGTGATGTGTAGGCGGTATTGCTTGTCCGGTTGGAGTTCTCCCGTTGCGATTTCGTAGCGGCCGTCGCCCGTGTATCGTGTGTCTGCGAAGCGTGAGCCGTCGTTGCATTCTACGTAGAGGGTTGCGTCGTCTACGACCGCTTCGTCGAATCCTTCGGCATTCATTGGTATGGTACGGTGGAGTTCGACGACGGTCGCTCCGCCCGTTATAACGGCGTCGACCGCGAGGATGCCCTCCTGCGAAGCGATTCCCTCAGGCTCGAACATGTCGATGCATGATACGAGGAGGAGTGATGCGAATATGACGGCGTAACGTTTCATTGTCGATGCATTGGGAGCCGAAGGTACTGTTTCTTTTGCAACAGGCAAGGTGTTAGCAATTATTCGCTACATTTGTTTTTCAGTACAAACCACATTAATACAAAAGTTATGTATTCGGAATCAAAAATCAGGAGCCTGTTCATGCAGGCAATTGCGTTGTGCGCCGTTGTTGGCGTCGCAACATCGTGCTCACGGAAGGAACTTGCGGTAGATGACGCTATCCGTTTCAATCAATTGGGCTTTTATCCCGCGGGGGAGAAGGTCGCGGTCATTTATTCCGACACTGTCGGCAAGCAGCCTTTCTCGATCCGTGATATGGCGAGCGGCAGGGTTGTTTATACGGGCGTCTCGTCGGAGCTTCGTTCGTCTTCGTTCTCGGACAGGAATACGTCGGTGATAAGGTTCGACGACGTCACGGTTCCGGGTCAGTACCGGATCGAAATACCTGCGGTCGGGCAGTCGCGTACTTTTACTATTGGCGACGACCGGCTGCGCGACGTTGCTCTCGCCGGATTGAAAGCGTTCTACTATCAACGAGCCTCTACGCCTGTCGAGGAAAAATACGCCGGCGAATGGAGCCGTCCCTCCGGTCATCCCGACGACAGCGTTCTCATTCACTCCTCCGCCGCCACTGCCAGCCGTCCGGAAGGCACGGTCATATCCTCGCCCAAGGGGTGGTACGATGCGGGCGATTACAACAAGTATATCGTCAACTCAGGATTCACAGTCGGGGTCTTGCTATCGCTATACGAAGACTTCCCCGACGAAGTGCAGCGGCAGAACGCCAACATCCCGGAGAGCGGCAACTCTACGCCCGACTTGCTGGACGAGGTTTTTTGGAATATCGACTGGATGCTAACCATGCAGGACCCATACGACGGTGGTGTGTATCATAAACTGACCGAACCGGATTTCGAGGGCTTCATCAAACCCACGGATTGCCGCAAGCAGCGTTACGCAGTGGCCAAATCCGTGACGGCGACCTTAGACTTCGCCGCATCCATGGCGCAGGCTTCCCGCATATACGCCGCATACGAGGCCGACTATCCCGGCGTTGCCGAAAAAACCCTCAGCGCTGCCCGTCGCGCTTACGAGTGGGCGTTGAAGAATCCCAACGTCCTCTACCGGCAGCGTGATATGAACGAGAAGTACGATCCCGACATCACAACGGGCGAATATGGCGACCGGTCGGCCGAGGATGAATTTTTCTGGGCTGCCGTCGAGTTATATATCACGACACGTGAAGCCGGTTTCCTCAGTACGGCCCTTGCAGGCGCTCCATCGGTATACAGGCTGCCGACCTGGTCGCGTGTAGGCGGTCTGGGAGCGTGGACGCTCATCCGTTATGCCGGAACGCTGGAGGATGAGACGTCGAAGAAGCTTTCCGGCGAGATGCAAGCCCAGTTGCTCGCCTATGCCGACAGCGCCGTGCAAAATGCAGAGTCCGCGCCCTACTGTGCGCCCTATGGCCGTGATGCGAGGGACTTCTTCTGGGGATGTAATTCCGATGCTGCGTCTAACCAGGGCGTAACCTTCCTGTATGCATGGTTGCTGACGAATGATAACCGCTACCGCACGGCCGCGCTTCACGACATGGACTATATACTCGGCCGCAATGCGACAGGTTACTGCTACATAACCGGGCAAGGATATAAAAGTCCGATGAATCCGCATCACAGACTCTCGGCAAGCGATGAATCGGTAGATCCTATACCGGGATTTCTGGCAGGAGGCCCTAATCCGGGCAAGCAGGACAAGTGTGAATATCCGTCAGACATACCCGACGAGTGTTACGTGGATGTAACGCCTGCTTATGCAGCCAATGAGATAGCGATTAATTGGCAAAGTTTATTCACATACTTCGCTACGGCGTTGAACGCCTCAATGCAGCGGCAGTAGTTATTCCTCCAATTCACCGTAAGCGGGGATGTTATTAAGGAAGGTGTAGGTCTGCGTCTCGTAATCAATCCGGCAGCAAAAATGCTTCAGCCCGTTGCTGACGACCAGAAACCGCACCTTCAGGGAGGCGTTATAGCGGCTGATTTGGTCGAAAACCGCCCTTTTAATCGTTACTTCGGGGGCTTTATACTCCACAATCGCGAGGGGGAGCAGGAAGCGGTTGTAAACGATGGTGTCACATCGTTTGGTCGTGGCGTTCAACCTTAGCGTGACCTCGTTCCCCAGTAGTTCGAGGGGGTATTGCTTCTCAGTAATAAGGTAATTGACGAAATGCTGCCTCACCCATTCCTCAGGCGTGAGGGCGACGTACTTGCGACGTAGCGGATCGAGAATCATTTGCCGTCCGTTTTTTTTCGTCACCTTAACGTCAAATGCAGGCAAGTTTAACGCAGTCATGTAAAATTAGTTATATTTGCAATCCTGTCATCAAAGGTAAATAATTATGAAGACAAAGCAAGACATCGTTGAAAACTGGCTGCCGCGATACACGGACAGGTCGCTGGAGGAGTTTACCGAATATATTCTTCTCACCAACTTCACCCGCTACGTGGAATTGTTCGCCGAATACTTCAACACAGAAATCAAGGGGCTGAAAGGTTCGATGCCAAACGCATCAAACGGTAAGGTTATGATCATAAACTTCGGAATGGGAAGCGCAAACGCGGCAACGATAATGGATCTCCTGTCGGCAGTCAAGCCCAAGGCCGTGTTGTTCCTCGGCAAATGCGGCGGCCTGAAAAAAGCCAATAAGGAAGGAGATTTTCTCCTGCCTATAGCCGCCATCAGAGGCGAGGGGACATCCAACGAATATCTGCCGCCCGAAGTGCCCTCACTGCCCGCATTCTCCATGCTGCGCGCCATTTCATCGGCCATCCGCGACAACGGACATGATTATTGGACGGGCACGGTGTACACAACCAACCGCCGCGTATGGGAATACGACGATACATTCAAGGATTACCTTCGCCGCACTCATGCAACCGGTATCGACATGGAAACGGCCACCTTACTCACTGCCGGCTTTGCAAACGAAATACCTACCGGCGCTTTACTGATGGTGTCGGACAAGCCCATGGAGGAGGGCGGAATAAAAACGGATGAAAGCGACAGGCAGGTTACGAAACAGTTCGTCGCCGAACATCTCAAGTTAGGAGTAGAGGCCTTGCAGCAAATACTTGACGGGAAGAAAACCATACGGCATATCCGCTTTAGCTGGTAACCGCCGTCACACATCAACAACAACACTATGGCTAAAAAAGAAGACAGCGTATCCTTTGAATACATTTGTGAAGACATAAAAGCAAAGAGGTTTACACCCGTATACATGCTTATGGGAGAAGAACCTTTTTTCATAGACAAAATCACAGACCTGTTAATTGAAAATGTTTTGGAAGAGTCCGAACGGGATTTCAACCAGACAATCCTATACGGTGCAGATACAGATGTAGCAACCATATACAATTCAGCCCGCCGTTTCCCTATGATGGCCGAGCGGCAGCTCGTTGTCGTCCGCGAAGCTCAACTATTGCGCGATATTGAGACGTTAACCAACTACGTAAAGAACCCCCTCAAGTCCACCGTGCTTGTAATAAACTACAAGTACAAAACGCTGGACGGACGGAAGTCATTGGCCATTGCATGTGGTAAAAACGGCGTTTTATTCGACTCCAGAAAGATATCCGATAATCGGATACCGTCATTTATAACCTCTTTTCTGCAAGCGCGCGCAACAAGCATAGACGGCAAAGGCGTCCAAATGCTTGCAGATTTCCTTGGCAACGACCTTAGTCGGCTATGCAAGGAATTGGACAAGCTGGCAATTTTACTGCCCGAAAATAGCCCTAAGCGCATAACGCCTGAGTTGATAGAACAAAATGTAGGCATCAGTAAGGAATATAACAGTTTTGAACTTGTAAAAGCCGTAGCCGCAAAAGACATACTGAAAGCCAATCGTATCATTCAATACTTTGAGAAAAACCCAAAAGACAACCCTATACCGGCAATACTTTCGGTATTATTCAACTATTTCTCCAATCTGCTTATATGCTATTATTCTTCCGACCGTTCGGAAAACGGTTTAATGAATACACTGGGATTGAGGTTTAATATACAGGTAAAAGACTATATTACCGGCCTGAAAAACTATTCCGCCATGAAAGTATTCAACCATATAAGCGAAATACGCACTGCTGACGCTCGCACCAAAGGCGTTGAAAAAGGTTCGCTAACCGACGCCGACATTATGAAAGAACTATTGTATAAGATACTGCACTAAAGCAATCAGTCTTCCTTCTTAACGGGATTAAAGTACCGCACAAATCCGCGTACAAGTTTAATGCTCAGGGAAAGCGTCCGTCACGTCCGCCCGATCTTTAAGCATGGAATATCCATGTCTTAGGTTCACGTATACAAATAATCAGACAGTCTGACATAATACATAGATATACAATCCGTACACGAAGG
>JAIRZN010000001.1 GCA_031267205.1 Tannerellaceae bacterium
AATGCAAGCATGAAAAGGCGCTTAAAAAATAATATATATCTTTGGCAATATTTTTTTCGCTATGAGAAAGCAAAAGTTATCACGACGTCGTCGTAGAAGGATATACATCTCCATAGGTATTGCTGCTGTGTTTGTCATGGTTTGTTTATGCATTGTTGCATCGCTTGTGACAAGTCGGTATGCGGCGCGTAAGTTTCAGGCTATTGAGAAACAATACGGCCTGAATATACGCTATAACTCTGTCTCACTCAATGGCTACAACAGTATATTGATCAAGGGACTTACGATCGTTTCCGGCAATCCTGACGTCTTGATGTATGCCAATTCTTTTGTGATAAAGGCGAACTTCTGGAAATCAAATTTCTCAAGAGAAGATGTGAATGGATTTGAGATACGTGAACTGCACATACGGCATGCTCGTGCAAAGAGGATGTCCGACGGAAGACCCGACTATGCTTCACTTATCAAACGGGCGTTGGAAAAGACTGCCTTCCTGTACGCCTTCCTGCCGCCGTATGTTTCCATACGCGACATATATTTTTCATGCCAAAACAAAGAGAACGAACAGACGTACCATCTTCCTGCACTTACGATCTCAGGCAATCGTCTTATGGCGGAAGCGCCCGGACAATGGGTATGCCATGGTATGTATAACGAAAACTTTTCCAGGATAAGTTTGCGATTATACGCTAAAGAACACGAAAAGGTAAACCTGCCCTTTGTCACGGATTACGCGGGCGCGACAGTGAAATTCGATACGCTATCCATTGACTTGCAAACGAAAAAGAATATAGACAACGTTCAAATACTTCAGGGCGGTATCGGCGCAAAGGGACTCCTGCTTCATCATAAGAGCCTCTCGCCGGACGTCATAAACATCGGCAGATTGTCGGCTAACTACAGGTTGTTCGTAGGAGAAAATTTCCTGGAAGTAGACAGCAGCGCTACCTCCGTGCGTTACAGGCAGCTTAGTTTCAATCCTTTCTTGCGAATAGAAAAAAACAGGAAATGGACCATAAGGGCGGCTCTTGACAAGAACGATTTCCCGGCAGACAATCTGTTTACGTCCTTGCCCGAAGGGTTGTTTAAGAATCTGGACGGGCTGAGGGTGTCAGGCACATTATCCTATCATTTCCTGCTGAATGTGAATATGGCAATGGTGAATAACTTAGTGTTTGAATCGGTTGTCAGGCCACGTAACTTCAAAATCGTGAAGTACGGGAATACCGACCTGAGCAAGATGAGCAAGCCTTTCACTCATCAGATCTACAGCAAAGACAAGATGGTGCGCAGTTTTGAAGTAGGCGTTCGCAACCCTGATTTCCGGCCCTTTAATGCTATATCGCGTTACCTGCCGCCTGCTATCATGCACGGCGAAGACTTCGCCTTCTACAATCATCGCGGATTTTACTCCGAAGCCTTTCATAAATCGCTGGTCGAAAATATCAGTACAGGCAGTTTCCAGCGTGGGGCAAGTACGTTGAGCATGCAGTTGGTGAAGAATGTCTTCCTGAACCAGGATAAAACGATGGCGCGCAAGCTGGAAGAGATACTGATTGTATGGCTGATAGAGAACAACAGGCTTACCTCCAAGTCGCGTATGTTTGAGGTATATATGAACATCATCGAATGGGGCCCCAATGTATACGGGATAACGGAAGCCGCACGTTTCTACTTCGCTAAAGACCCGTCGACCCTGACATTGGGCGAATGTATCTTCCTCGCCTATATCATTCCCAATCCCCGATACTTGCGGAACTACTTCACTGGATCGCGCCTGAAGTATCAATACTACGAGTTCTTCAGCGATGCCGTCAGGCGTATGGCTCAAAGGAATCTTATCAGTTGGGGTGATGCCGCACGCGCCAACGCGGACGTCAACTTCAGGGGACAGGCGCTGGAATACCTGACAAGGTAGATCTCACCGCACGCGCTGAAAGTCTATCCGTACCTTCGTACCTTCGTTCAGCGCCGACGAGATGCTCACTTCCGCTCCATAAACGCGCAAGATGCGCAGCGACAGGCTTAGCCCGATACCATTGCCGGGGTACCCGCGCGTGTTGGCGGCTCTGTAAAAGGGTTGGAATACCCTGTTCAACTCCTCCTGGGGAATGCCTATGCCCTGGTCCTTGATCTCCATCACAGACCCTCGGAGGCGTATATCCACCATCTTGTCGGCGGAATACTTGAGGGCGTTACCGATGATATTATCCAGCGCCATCTTAAGCAGGTGGGGATTCATGTCGAGCATGAAAGCGAAATTATCCGGGGCGAACTGTATGCGTCTCTCCATGAACTGCATCATGAATTCGGCAAGGATGATGGTCTCGGACGCCGTCCTCAGTATCTCTTCCTCTCCTTTGGACAGGAACATCAGGTGCTTCATAAGCAAAATAATGCGGTGCGTCTCGGATGCTATGCGCCTGAGCGAAGACTGGTACTCGGCGGGCGAGCGTTCTTTCATAAGGCTGATTTCACATTCGCCCTGTATGGCCGTAAGCGGGTTGTTCAGCTCGTGCGAGGCGTTGCCGATAAAGGATTTTTCGCTCTGGTAAGCGCTTTCGATACGGGCCGTCATCCTGTCTGCGTAGCGTTTGGTTATCACATAAACGAGCAGGGCGTTAGACAGCAGTAAGACGGCCGCCAATCCTATACCGTAAGGCGCGGGAATACTCCGGAAGAAAACAGCAAGGAGGTAAAGGAGAACAGATACAACAGTCATCACCCCAACCATTATATACGTATAACGATATGCCGTCTTCTTACCCTCCATTATGCTTCCATCCGGTAGCCGATGCCGGATACGGTATGAATAAGTTTCTTGCCCGGTTCCCTGTCTATCTTCGTCCTAAGGTAATTGACGTATACGTCCACGATATTCATGTTGCGGTCGGCCTCCTTGTCCCACACCTGCCTGATGATGCTCTGGCGGGTCATAGCCATTCCTTGGTTAAGCATCAGGTATTCGAGGAGACGGTACTCGCGGACGGTGAGGTCGACTGCTATCCCGTTGCGGACGGCGCGGTGCGTATCCTGCTCCAGCGTAAGGTCGCCACAGGTAAGGATACGGCTGCTCGATTCGGGCTCGTCCCTCGTCCGCCGCGACAGGGCCTGTATGCGGGCCTTCAATTCCGCAAAGCTGAAAGGCTTGACCAAGTAATCGTCAGCGCCTGCCTCAAGGCCATTCACTATGTCGGCGGTCGTCCCCAATGCCGTCAGTATGATAACGGGCGAAGCGTACCCGCAGGCGGCCCTGTACTTGCGGCACAGCTCCAGCCCATTCATGCCGGGCATGATGACGTCGAGTATCAACAGCCTGAACCGCTCCTTCCCGATAAGCTCCCAGCCCTGCAGACCATCGCATGCCGTCACGACCTCGTGGCCTGACTCGCGCAGCCCGCGTTCGATAAAGGAGGCGATGTTTATCTCATCTTCAACTAAAAGTATCTTCATACCTGGTCTTTTCCGGCAAAGTTAGGATATTTTCTTACTTTTGTTTAGATTTGAAATGAAGCATTTGGAATTTATCAACAAACAATAATACTATACAGCAATGGCTTTTGGGAACACTTGGTGGGGAGAGCAGTGGTTAATGGCTATGAATATGATCGACCACTCCAACCGCCTCCCACGGGGAAGAACGTATGCGAACAGGGGCGCGGTTACAGCCGTCAAGATAACGGATACACGAATCGAGGCCAAAGTGCAGGGCATACGCAAAAGACCTTATACGGTAACAGTCATCTTCCCGTCGTACAAGGAGGAACAGATCGCGGTCATCATGCGCGCCATCAAGGACAACCCCTTAATCCTGGATAGACTGCTCAACCGTGAATTGCCGCGGGAATTGATGGCCATAGCCGAAGATAACAATATACCGGTCTTCCCTTCAAACTGGAAGGACATGTACCTGAACTGCTCCTGCCCGGACTGGGCGATGCCTTGCAAACACCTGGCGGCCCTGATCTTTACCGTTGCCGCTGAGATCGACAAAAACCCCTTCCTCGTCTTCAAGTTACACCACCTCAATATACTTGAACGGCTGAGGTATGTCGAAAACACGCAGATCCAACCGGTATTCAACTTCTCCAGGATAATGATTGACAAAAAGAGACGCCTCGAACCTTTCGTCCGCGACGAAGCGGCCTTTGAGGCGCTCGACTTCTCCGTCATCCCCGAACTCGGCAGGCAGATCGTATCGCTATACCCGCACAAAGCTTCCTTCTTCGGCGGAGATATACAGGCTCTATTCGCCCGCTATTACCGTATCAAGCTTAAGGGCTTGGACAAGGAAACGGCCGTCGACGCCTCCGCCTTCCGCACCATAAGGCACAGCCGGATAAACCTCATTTTTGCTGTTGATGACACGCCCAGCCTGCATTTCATGTTCAATGCCGAAGACAGGGTCATCGAGCCGGCATGCCTCTGCTCCTTGTTGAACGAAACGTCCATCAAGCACATATACAACTATTCGGCGCACTTTGCCGCATTATACTTCATCTTCCACTACTGCAAACGCCTGCTCAGGCAGGGCGCCTTCCTGCCTCAACTGACCGAAACGGGCGAGTATGATTACCGCATACGCTGGACGCCTGCCTTGATTGACAAGAATGTGCGAAGCGTCTTCGATACCTTGCTGCGGATTACGCCGCCTGACATCTGCCTCGCCGGACGCATGAGTAGGAACGGACGGACGGTGTTCAGGCGTATCCCGCCCGAAGAGAACCTGAAAGCCTTGTGCGCATACTTCCTGGACTTCTATTTCAAGTCGGACACAGTGCCTGCCTCTTACGCGGGACACAGGAAAGGCTTTTCGCACAACGTCAAAGTAACCGACTTGTTCTTCTGCCGCAAGCCGCAACCGTTTCGTACCTCAATGGAGAAGGATATACCGGAGGCCATAAAGATATGGCTTAGCCGCTTCAACCTGACACGTAAAAAGTTTGTGCCTGTCCTGGCGATAGACGAATTCCCGCAGCGCTTCGAATGCCGCGTCCTGGTCGAAGAAAGCGAACAGCCTATGCAACCGCCCGTCGCCCTGTCGGACTTCTTCGCAGGCGACGAACTACTGGCCGTACACATCGAAATGGTAAGGGACTTGTCGATGCTGGCCGGGTACATGCCGGAATTGAACGATATACTGAGGACAGCAGGGCGTTCCGTCGCGCGCTTCGACAATCTTACCGTCGTAGGTATGCTCGAAAAGACGCTGCCGGTACTCGAACTCTTCGGCATACGTGTGCTCCTGCCCAAATCATTACAGCAAATCGTGAAACCGCAGTTGTCAATGAAGATCAGGAAGCAGGCGCGCAAGTCATACCTCACACTCGAAGACCTCCTCGCCTTCGACTGGCGTATAGCCTTCGGCGATTACCTCATCACGGAAGAGGAATTTATGACAATGTCGAGGAAGGCCGGACAGCTCATACGCCTGAAGGATAGATACGCAGTGATGACGGAAAGCGAAATCAAACGTATCATCAAATCTCTATCCGCGCCTCGCGACGTGAGGAAGCTAAACATCCTGCAATCCGTCCTCAGCGAAGAATTTGAAGGCGCAAAGGTGGAGATAGACGACGAACTGCGCGAGGAAATACGCCGGCTACTTCGGGAGGAAGACGTCGAGCTCCCGCAAGGCCTCGAAGCTACGCTGAGACCATACCAACGGCGGGGCTTCAACTGGATGTACAAGAACGCACGCCTGGGCCTCGGCTCGGTGCTCGCCGACGATATGGGACTGGGCAAAACCTTGCAGGTCATCACAACGCTGCTCAAGTTTAAGGAAGAAGGTCGCCTCGGCAACGGACAACCGGCCATAGTCATAGCCCCGGCTACCTTGCTCGCCAACTGGGAAAGGGAGATACGCCGCTTCGCACCCCTCCTTACCTACATCGTATACCATGGCCCGGGACGGGGCGAGGAGCTCTCAACAGCCATGGCCCGCACCGACATCGTCCTCACCTCCTACGGCATCATACGCAGCGACGCCACCACCCTGAGGCACACGGAATGGGCTGCCGTCATAATCGACGAAGCTCAGAATATAAAGAACGAAGACACGGCCCAGTCCAAAGCCGTAAAGCAACTGCGCAGCAGGGTCAAAATCGCCATGAGCGGAACACCGGTGGAAAACCGCCTGGCGGAATACTGGAGCATCTTCGACTTTACAAACTCCGGATACCTCGGAAACCTCTCGTTCTTCAACGACCACTTCGCCAAACCTATCGAGCAGAACCACGACCACAAGAAGTCGGACAGCTTCCGCAAAATAACGCAGCCTTTTGTCATGCGCCGCCTCAAAAACGATAAATCCATCATCGACGACCTCCCCGACAAAATCGAAACCAACCAATACTGCATCCTTACCCCCGAACAGATCTCGCTCTACCGCGAAACCGTCGAGAAAAACCTGCGCAGCGTCCAGACCTCCGAAGGCATACAACGACAGGGATTAGTGCTCACCCTCCTCAACTCCCTCAAGCAAATATGCAACCACCCCTCGCACTTCCTCAAAAGGAACGACTACTCCCCCGCACTTTCGGGTAAAGCCGGAATGCTCTTCCACCTGCTTGACAATATATACGAAGCCGGCGAAAAAGCGCTCATCTTCACACAGTACGCAGAGATGGGCGAAATACTCGCCGGAATGATAGACGAGCGATACGGCAAAAAACCGCTCTTCCTGCACGGCGGACGCTCGCTCAGCCAGCGCGACATCATGGTCTCCGGCTTCCAGAACCGTCCCGAAGTCGATACCTTCATCCTCAGCCTCAAAGCCGGAGGAACAGGCCTCAACCTAACCGCAGCAGCCAACGTAATACACTACGACCTCTGGTGGAACCCGGCAGTAGAATCGCAGGCGACCGACCGCGCCTTCCGCATCGGGCAACACCGCAACGTCATGGTACACCGCCTCATAACAAAGAACACCCTCGAAGAAAAAATCGACGCCATGATCCAAGACAAGAAAAGCTTAGCCGGAATAACCGTAGCCACCGGCGAATCATGGATAGGCAACCTCAGCGACAAGGAACTGCAAGAATTAGTCGCGCTCGGCTACTAACCACGCAAGCGGGATGACGTTTTAAATTAAGCCCGCGCCGGCGGGAAATGTAGGGGCGCCCCTCGTGGGCGCCCTCTTCGTTTTGGCGCGTGAATACGAATAATCTGGGCGTGCAAACGCGAAGGCCTGCTTTTATGCATGCCGCCCCTACATTAACGAAGAGGTCGCCACGAGGGACGCCCCTACATTCCTCGCTGGCGCGG
>JAIRZN010000012.1 GCA_031267205.1 Tannerellaceae bacterium
AAACCTGTATCGGCAGGGTAAAAAATGGCTTGCTGCCATTTGCGGCGAGCGGGATATGTTTTCCGAACACGAGCACAGGCTTGAAGAGAAACAGGTTACGGAACACTTGTTGTCAAATGTTGAAAATATATTGCTAAACGGTCCGCAATTGATATTATACTCAAAAAGAATTGTATTGCGACTTAGCCAATCTAAAATTGAGAGTCATTAGTGTCAACATACAACCCTATGTTGCCAACATACAACTCTATGTTGGTAACATACAACCCTATGTTGGTAACATACAACCCTATGTTGGCGACATACAACTCTATGTTGGTAACATACAACCCTATGTTGGTAACATACATTACAGTGGGCCGGCCTTAGTGTCTGCCCTCTTAACATTCCTGATAATACCTGCGGCAGTGGCTACTCTCTTAATACCCGATTGAAGAGAGGTATAACCGGGCACGGGCAATAATTTCTCCCCTTTGACCAATCCTTCGTATTTTTCAATGATTTTAAGCGGAATATCCATTAACGGCACATTGGATGAAACGGAGGTTTTTTGTCTGCGGGTGATTATCCACGGCTTGCCATCGAAGAAAACCTGCATGCTGTCACGGGTAAGGTTTTTCATATCCTGGAAGGAAAATCCTGTGAAAACACAAAACAGAAACAAATCCCTGACAAGGTCGAGCCTTTTTTCGAGCGTTACATTCATGATGGCCCGTATTTCTTCCCTGTCCAGATAGCCAACATTCGTTTCTTCTGTCGAAATTCTGTAATCGCTAAAGGGGTCGTACCGAACAGGTATTTCGGATGCTGTGTGTTATTACGGCTTTATCATGTATCTTTGCAAACCATCAACCCATAGTTTATTATGCGTTCCGAGATCATTTTTACCATTCTCCTTTTGATATGCTGTGCAGGATGCAAGGCGCAGGATAAAGACCCGTATGCCGGAGCGGAGCCGGTGAGGATACACCGCTTCGACAAGGCCTTGCTGCGCCTCATTGAATCGGGCAACGATGTCGCCGTACAGGGCGAGCTGCTGTGCGACTACCCCGAAATGCTTGAAGTGCTGGGCAAGGGCGTACTCAATATGCAGACGCCACAGACGCAGGGCTTCTTCGACCGCCTGACGGCTTACTACTCCGAGCCTTCGCTCAGGGAGCTATACCGCGACGCCGTAGTCCGGTACGATTCCGTCGGCAGTATCGAGCGACAGCTTGGGCGCGCCTTTGCATACCTGTCCACATCCCTCCCCGCAATGCCCGTCCCTCAGGTCTATATGCATGTATCGGGGCTGAGCCAGAATGTGCTGACTTCCGACGAGCTGCTGTCTGTCTCGATCGACAAGTACATGGGGGCGGATTATCCGTTGTATCAACGTTTTTTCCACGCCTACCAGCGCGAGAAGATGCGCATCGAACGTATCGCCCCCGATTACCTGACGGGCTGGCTTATGACGGAATATCCCTTCGACGGCAACGAGGCCGTACTTCTCGACCGCATGATATACGAAGGCAAGGTTAAATACCTCGTCGCACAGGCCCTGCCCGGCGTCGCGCCGCACACGCTAATGGGATATACGGAGGAAGAATACGCCTGGTGCGAAAGGAATGAAGCTGGTCTATGGAAGGCCGTCGTCGAGCGCAAACACCTTTATACGCCCGACTTATTGACTACCGAGAAGTATATCGCCGACGCTCCCGCCTCCTTCCTCTCCGACGAGGCTCCGGGCAATATAGGCGTGTGGATAGGCCTGCGAATCGTCGGCAAGTACGCGAAAGAGACCTCCGCCACGCCTGAAGCGCTGATGCGCGAAACGAACGCTCAGGAGATACTGGCCCAATCCAAGTACAAACCCTTCTGAGATACGGTTATGAAAAAACACTACCCGTTCCTTTTCCTGCTTGCCGTCTACGCCTTAATATTCGCCTTCCTTCAAACGTATAGCGAGTATCACTTCTACTTCGTGGAGCAGAACCAGTTGTTCCAAAGCTCATGGCCTTACGTGTCGGAACATCTTATGCAACCAGGGGGCGCGGCGTTAGTCGTATCGGAGTTCCTGGTTCAGTTCTTCCTCTTGCCCGGAGCGGGAGCAGGGATAACGGCGGCCTTGATTACGGCTGCGGGATGGCTGGCGTACCGTATCATCAGGCGTGTGAGGCCGGGAGTAAGCCTTGTTGTCTTATGCCTGTTGCCGGCCTTGACGCTACTGTTTGTGCATTTCGACTTCAATTACATAGCGTCGGGTACGGTAGCCTTCCTGATGGCGGAGGCGGCCTTCTGCCTTGTCCTCGGCATAAAGGACGTCAGGTGGAGGTTTGCAGCCCATGCGACGGTTATACCGGCACTGTTCCTGCTTGCCGGGCCGGTGTTTATGCTCTATACCGCCTTGGCCTTGATCGCCCCCCTGCCGTCGCGCAAGCTGGAGCTGTGGGGGAAGGTAGCCCTCGCCGCCGGGACGCTTCTCATAGGGATACTTGGCGTTTACTTTGCGCTCTACGCCGAATACCGCCATGTCTTCCTGCCCGACGGGTATTATCATTTCAGCCTGAAGCCGCATAGCGTGATCTATTTTTCCTGGATCTCGCTGTCGCTTATCTTCGCCTTAGCCTGTTTCCTGGGCAAGCGCAGGGCGGATGGCAAGGCGGATAGAAAGAAATTGAACCGCTACGGCATACCTTTACAGATTGCGCTCCTTGCTTTCGCAGGATACTTCGGCGTGCAGGCGTACAGCGACAAGGGTTCGTACATGATGAAGGAACTCGGTTATTATAGCCGTACAGGGCAATGGGACAAGGTTCTGGAACGTTGCCGCGGCAAGCTGTCCAACTACCTTTATATGGCATACGCCAATCTTGCCCTGACGGAAAGGGGCGAATTAGGCGACCGTATGTTCGCCTTCGACCAGCATGGAACGCAGGGATTGCTGATCGACTGGAACAGGACGGCTTCGGTTTCCATACTGTTGAGCGACATATATTTCGCCGTGAACGCAACGGCCTTATCGCAAGAGATGGCTTTCGAGGCGTACACAAGCGCGATAGGCGACGGCAATCCGCGAATGATGAAACGTCTGGTGCAGACCAACCTCATCAACGGCTCCTACGCTGTTGCGGAAAAATATATCTCCATACTGGAAAACACCCTCTGCTATCGCGCCTGGGCAAGGGAGCAAAGGCGTTTCCTCGACAACGACGCCGAGGTGGAAGGCGACGCCCTGCTGGGCAACAAACGCCGCTCGCTTATGCCCGACGCCTCGCTCGCGATGATAGACGGTATTGAAGCCGAACTGCAGGGCATAGCCTCCGCCAATCCGTCAGACAGGGCGGCCATCGAGTACGCCGGCGCCATTTACCTGCTGGGGAAAGACATGGACGGCTTCCGCGAACTTATAGACAAGTATTTCGCTACGCCTGTGCTGCCTGCGCTGCCCGTTGCGTTCCAGGAGGCGGCCATCATACTGTCGGAAAAAGACCCCGACTACCTGCGGCGTTTCGATATATCCGAAGCCGTCGCCTCGCGCTTCGCACAATATAAGCGGCAGGTCGTGGAAGGCAACCGCAGCGCCAACGCCAACGCCCTGCCCTCCCTGTTGCTGCGCGCCTACGGGGATACTTACTGGTATTACTTCATGTTTAAATAATCTACTCGTATGAAACTAAGTCTGTATCTCTTATCGACAGTCCTCCTCGCCTCCTGCGCCGTTACTGTGCCGGAGGGCAGGGAGACCGGCGCTCAACCCTCTATCTTCCCCGACTATGCCGGCACGGTTATCCCGCCAAACATCGCGCCCTTGCACTTTGCGCTCGACATACCGGTGAAGGAAGCCTTCGCCGTATTCGCCTACGGCGATGTAAGCGTGACGGTAAAGGCGAAGAAGGGAAGCTTCAACATCCAGCCCGCGCCGTGGAAGAAACTGCTGGCCGTAGCCACAGGCGCGTCCGTCAGCGTTACCGTAACCGCCCGCACGGATGAGGGCGGATGGATAAGCTATGCACCCTTCAGCCTGCATGTGGCGAAGGAGCCGGTGGATTCCTACCTCGCATACCGCCTGATTGAGCCGGTGTATGAACTGTGGAACCGCATGGGTATCTATCAGCGCAACCTGGAAACCTACGCCGAGACGCCGATCATAGAGAACGAAATGACAGGGAAGAACTGCATGAATTGCCACTCCTTCCGCATGCAAGACCCAAGCAAGATGCTCTTCCATACGAGGGCGACTTATTCCGGCACGCTCCTCGTCGACGGCGACAGGATAGAAAAGCTTAATACCGGAACGGAGCAGACCGTCGCCCCTTTGGTTTATCCCTCGTGGCATCCTTCGGGACGGTTCGTGGCCTTCTCTGTCAACCGCACGAAACAAGGCTTTCATCACAATGACAGGAACAGGATAGAGGTGTTTGACGACGCCTCCGACGTTGTGGTGTATGACGTAGAGAAGCACGAGATCGTCACAACCTCGGTACTTTTTTCGCCCGAAGCGTTCGAGACCTTTCCCTCCTTCTCGCCCGACGGGGAGACGTTGTACTTCTGCTCCGCTCCGGCCATGTATATGCCGGCATCTTTCAAGGAAGTGAAGTACAGCCTGTGCTCCATAGCCTTCGACCCCATTGCGCGCACGTTCGGCTCTACCGTAGATACATTATATAATGCCGCAGAAGGAGGCCGGAGCGCATCCTTCCCCCGTGTATCGCCGGACGGGAAATACCTTATATATACGCTCTCAGGCTATGGGAATTTCTCGATATGGCATGAAGACGCCGACCTATACATGCTCAACATAGCCGACGGTACAAGCCGTCCGATGTCCGAAATCAACTCCGCGAACGTAGACAGCTATCACTCCTGGAGCAGCAACAGCCGCTGGATAGTCTTCAGCAGCCGCAGAATAGACGGCCTGTACACGCGCCCCTTCATAGCCTACGTAAACAGCGACGGGGAAGCCTCCAAGCCCTTCCTCTTGCCTCAAAGGAACACGGACTTTTATCATCGCTTCATGAAATCCTACAATATTCCCGAATTTATCACCGGCAAAGTAACCGTTTCCGGTCGCAAGCTGGCCCTGAAAGCCAAGAAGGATGCGGGTGTCGACCTGACATTCCTCATGCGTTGAACGCAACCGGCGATGGCCTTAATTCATTTCGTGGATAAAAACAGCTACTTTGTGGACGCAGGACGGTAATTAGTGGCTAAACGCTTTTCCGCACAAAAAGATTCTACCCTGATGCGTTATCTTTGTGAATTAAAATCAATGGGGATGACAGGGATGATAGAGAAACACAATTCAAACATGAGGACGGAATTTGCAGCTATAACCGCGCTTTGCCTGTTGCTGTTTCCGCTCTGCTCGATAGCGGCCGCCGAGTATGAATCGCTATTGAAGTCCGAATACGGCTACCGGCGTTATACGACGCAGGACGGGCTGCCTACCAATATGGTGGAAAATGTTTTCCAGGATTCCCGCGGCTATATGTGGTTTGCTACCGAACACGGCGTTTCACGCTACGACGGACGGCAGTTTAAAACGTATATGGCAAACAAATCGCTGCCCATAAATAAAATAGAAGAAACGGAGCAAGGCGATATTGTGATTTACGGCTATTATTTTATCAACATCCTCAACCCCGAAACCGGAGAACTGCGTCAGACCTTCCGCGACCGCAACCTGAATTACTTAGTCTATTGTTCGCACGGACTGCCGCGCGGTTATTCAATGATTAGTAAACGCGACGTCGGCAAGATGGCGATATTCCATCTCGAAGCCGACACCTTGCGCGAGGTTTTCTATCACCCGCTTTTCGACCGGATGTACGAAGGTCAAAGCGTCTTTTACGATTTGGAGAACAGTCTGGTTTATATCCCGACGCAGGATGATAGATTGTATATTGTTGATTTTAATGGGAACATACAGAGGGAATACGACAACATCGAAGTCAGCCGATTCCTTAAAAACGGCTCCGAACTGTGGGCTGTCGGTTTGAAAGGCGTCTGGACGGTTTCGCTGCAAAATGTTTCGCAGAGGTTTCGCTTCCCGCTTAAACTCGAAAGCTTAGAAGATATCGACGCAATCCTTGACAGTGATAATAACTTAATTGTAAGGGATGACCGCAGGGTTATGCGCTACCGTAACGGACGGTTTGAAACGCTTATCGACGGCGTGAATATGGCGCGCAACTTTATGTTCGATAGCGAGGGTAATTTCTGGTTTGTCTCCCGCGCAGGTATTTTCAATTTCTTTCATCTGGACGTGAAAATATATAAGATAAACGATAACGGCGATCTTGTCAACCAGATTTTACCGGTGGATAACCACAGCGGCTATCTCGCCACCGCTAACGGTAGTCTTATTCATTATAAAGAAGATAGTTTCACGAAAGTCAATTACCCCGGACAGATGGGAAACTCGTTCTCCCAGTCTGCATTGAAGTTCGACGATATTCTGTATTTTACCACCTATCATGATATTCTGAAGCTGAAGGACGGGCATTTTTCGTGGTTAGGCCTGGCGCCTGATATTTATCATATCACGGCTAATCGACTTGGAGCGGATAAGTGGATTGTTGGGGGCTGGAACAAATTGTGGATATTAGACAGGGAGGGTGAGCGTATAAGCGAAATGTCGCAGCAAAAACTTAACCGCAATACCTTTTACACCGTCGCGGCGGATAAAAACAATAATATATGGATCGGCGGACATAGCGGGATTTGCCTTATAAGCCCAAAAGATACTCTGTATTTCTTCAGCGATACAACCATGAATGCCGAAAGCGTGGACATGGACAAGAACGGGACGCTATGGTTTGCCTGCGAAGGTAATATTTACAGTGCCGAAGGTGATACAATCAGCAAATTCCTGAGCTTTGACGACGAGGTTTTATACAATATACGCGCCACCGACGATGGTTTGCTCGTAGTTTCGTCGAGCAGAGACGTCAGGATCATAGATATTGCCACCAAACATGTCGTGATTTACAATTATTCAAACGGTTTGAGCGACTGCGAGCCGAGCTGGGCCACTATGACGAAGGATTTTGCCGGAAATATCTGGTTGGGAACCCAAAGTCCGAACATACTCAGGTTCAATCCGAGAACATTGTTCGACCGAAAGTTCAAGCCGCGTCTTCAGATCGAACAAATCGAATGCTCGGCAAACAACGTCGACTGGCGGCGTATTTCCGATTTTGAAAAATTGGATTACAGGAATAAGAACATCAAAATAAAATTCGCCGGCCTGTGCTTTTCAAACCCTGACGCCGTGCGCTACCGATACCGCCTCTTGGGTTTCCAGGACGAATGGTCGGCATCGACAGCGGATATGGAAGTTGTTTTCAACAACTTGCCGAACGGCTACTACGAATTTCAACTCACGGCCGACTGCGGCGACAATAATCGGACGCAAACCCTTTCGCTACACTTTTCGCTCGCGCCCGCCTTCTGGCAGACAACGTGGTTTATCGTCGTCTCCATCCTGTCGCTGATTTCCTTAACGTACATGATTTCCCTGATAATCATTCAAAGGAAAAACCGCGCCCTGCTCGAAAAACTACGCGCCGAAAAGGAATTAAACGAACTGAAGATAAGCGGTATCCGTCTGAAGGCCATCCCGCATTTCAACGCCAACGTACTCTCGGCTATCGAATATTACATTGCCAACCGGACGAAGGAAGAGGCGATGCATATACTCGGCATTTACTCCGATTTCACGTACAGGACACTGATGGATGTCGACAAAGCTGCACGGTCGCTCGCCGAGGAGTTGGCTTACGTCAGGATGTACCTTAATCTCGAAAAAATACGCTTCTTAGACAAATTCGACTTCCTCGTCAAGGTGGACGACAACGTGGACAGGGACATGCAACTGCCCAACATGATGCTGCATACGTACTGCGAGAATGCCGTCAAGCATGGCCTTATGCCCTTGAAGTCCGGCGGCTTGCTGATGATACGTGTGAGCCGCAACAGGCCGGAAACCTTAACCGTAAGCGTCGAGGACAATGGCGTAGGCCGCGATTGCGCAGGGCGAAACATTCATACGCACAGCACGAAACAGGGCCTTTCGATCCTTAACAGGCAGATAGAAATCTACAACAGTTTCAACCGCAACAAAATCAACCGCAGGGTCGAGGATTTGCTCAAAGACGGAATGCCCTGCGGAACGAGATTTACCGTCGAAATACCTCTTGACTTCACATACATAAATTAATCAGTCAATCTCTTAATCATGATCCGTACCATCATCATCGAAGACGAATACCTGCCGCGCCGTATGCTGCGGGAGAAGCTGGAACAACGCTTTTCGGACGTCGAAATCATTGCTGAATGCGAGAATGCCGAGGAAGCTCTCGTGGAAATCCTTCGCCTGCGCCCCGACCTCCTGTTCCTCGACATCCAGATGAGCGGCAAAAACGGCCTCTGGCTCGCCGCCGAGCTTATACGGATGAAAGGCGGCACGTTCGCGCCTCCCGACGTCATTTTTACTACCGGATACACTTATTCCGAGTATCTTATGAAGGCCTTCGAGCTGGCGGCGGTCGATTATCTCGTGAAACCCGTTAGTGTGGAAGCCCTCGACAAGGCCGTCGCACGATTTCGTGAACGCGCCGGAACTACGACTGGTCTGCAAAACCTTATGGATGCACTTAACGAGGACAAACTTCTGAAATTCAAAAGTCTTAACGGACTTTTCGTCCTTCGCCCCGATGACATCGCTTATATCGAAGCCGATCGCGACTACGCCTTAGTATTTTTCGCCGGCAACGCAAAGGAAGAATACGTTTTCGAGCGTCTTGGCGAGATAGAAAAGAAACTTCCGCCCGCAAAATTCCTGCGCACCGGCAAAAGCGTCATCGTCAACCGCAAATACATCCGCAAAATCACAAATAACTCAATCCGAATCGTCACCCCCGGCGCAAACTACCGCGTAGAAGTATCCCGCGAAGCCATCAACAAGCTAAAAGACACACTCTGAAACAAAAGATACAACGTTTGCCCGGACGGTATACCTGACCGCGGAGAACACAAGATGTACTTCACCGTATGCTTACGATACAGGGAGTTTCACAATTCACTGC